>JBATJF010000256.1:0-12944 GCA_049668345.1 Gammaproteobacteria bacterium | reverse complement strand
TGGCGATAGTCGAGGTGGGCGTGCTGCGCATCGGCGCGCCATCCTATGACCTGCGGCAGGCCAGCGGCGTCATTGCCGCCGCCCAGGCCGCGGGCCAGCCGGTCGCGACGCTGGAGCGCTATCATGGGCAGTTCGGTTTTTACGGGCGGCTCACCGAACCGCTGCTGGAGCTCGCGCCGGAGCAGGCGCGCGACTGGGCGCGGCAGCATCCGGACGGCCTCCTGGTCCTGACGGAGCGGGATCCGGCCGCGCCGCCGCCTGACGCGCTGTTTGCCCAGTCGTATCAGGGCGGATACCTTGCTATTCTCCACGCCCGCGGCGTGCTGGAGATTCCCGGTGCGTTGCCCTGAATCACAGAACGTACATGGTGATGACCGGATGAGCCAGATCAGGCTGCCCCTGCTCGTGCTGAAAAAAGACGAAGACCGCCGCCTGCGTGCCGGTCACCTCTGGATATACAGCAACGAGGTCGATACCGCGAAAACACCGCTGTCCGGCTTCGAGGCGGGCGAAATCGCGGTAGTCCAGGCCGCTACCGGCAAGGTGCTGGGCACCGCCTATGTCAATCCCCAATCGCTGATCTGTGCACGGCTGCTGAGCCGGCGCCCCGGCGCCATCATCAATACGGGTTTTCTCGAGCGACGCCTGGGCACTGCGCTGGCATTGCGCGAGGCCCTGTTCGAACGACCTTATTACCGGCTTGCCTTTGGTGAGAGCGATGGCGTGCCCGGGCTGGTCATCGACCGCTACGATGACGTGCTGGTGGTGCAGATCACGACCGCCGGCATGGAGCGTGCCCGTGACGTGATCGTCGAGGTCCTGCAGCAGATGTTCCGTCCCGCGGGAATCCTGCTGCGCAATGACAGCCCGGTGCGGGAGCTGGAGGGCCTTTCGCTGGAAAGCGAGGTGCTGGGTGACGTGCCTGACACGGTCAGCCTGGAAGAAGGTGGTCTGCGCTTCGAGGTGCCGCTGGGCGCGGGCCAGAAGACCGGCTGGTTCTACGACCAGCGCAGCAACCGGCAGGCGCTGCACAAGTATGTGCCGGGACGGCGGGTGCTGGACGTCTTCAGTTACGTCGGTGCCTGGGGCCTGCAGGCGGCACACGCCGGTGCCGCCGGGGTCACCTGTGTGGATTCCTCCGTACCGGCGCTGGACGTCCTGCAGCGCATGGCACACGCCAATGGCCTGCACGACCGCGTGCAGGCCGTGGCAGGCGATGCCTTCCAGGTCATGCAGGACATGCGCCTCGATCACCGGCAGTTCGACGTGGTGATTCTCGATCCGCCGGCCTTCATCAAGCGCCGCCGCGATATCCGCAGCGGCGAGCAGGGCTACGCGCGGCTCAACCTGCTGGCGCTGGAGCTGTTGGCGCCGGGGGGTATCCTGATATCCTGCTCCTGCTCCATGCTGCTCGCGGAACAGCGATTGCAGGGCATCCTGCTGCAGTCCGCCGTCCGCCAGGCACGTCAGCTGCAGATACTGGAACGCGGCTTTCAGTGCATGGACCACCCGGTGCATCCGGCGATTGCCGAAACCGCCTATCTCAAGGCTTTTTTCTGCCGTGTGCCGACGTGACCGGGCGCGGCGCTGGCTGCTGACATGCTGACTTACCCTGCGATCGATCCCGTTGCGGTGTCTCTCGGGCCGCTGGAAATCCACTGGTACGGGCTGATGTACCTGGTGGCCTTTCTGGGCGGCTGGTGGCTCGGCCTGCTGCGCACCCGGCGGCCGGGCACGACGTGGCGTGCCGCCGAGATCAGCGACCTGGTGTTCTATTTCGCGCTTGGCGCGGTGCTGGGCGGACGCATCGGCTATACGCTGTTCTATAACCTCAGCGGCTTCCTGGCCGACCCGCTGGTGATCTTACGTATCTGGCAGGGCGGCATGTCCTATCACGGCGGCATGCTGGGTGTGTTCGTGGCGATGTGGCTGTATGCACGCAACACCGGGCGTACCTTTTTTCTGGTCACCGATTTCATGGCGCCGCTGGTACCACTTGGCCTCGGTGCCGGGCGGCTGGGTAATTTCATCAACGGCGAGCTGTGGGGAAGGCCGACCGACCTGCCGTGGGGCATGGTGTTTCCGTTCGTCGATGCGCAGCCGCGCCATCCGTCCATGCTTTACGAGCTGTTGCTGGAGGGCGTGGTGTTTTTCGCGATCCTGTGGCTGTACTCAAGCAAGCCGCGGCCGACCATGGCGGTTTCCGGGCTGTACCTGATCTGCTATGGTGTGTTCCGCTTCGCGGTGGAATTCGTACGCATGCCCGATGCGCACATCGGCTACCTGGCATTCGGCTGGCTGACGATGGGGCATCTCCTGTCGCTGCCCATGATCGTCATCGGCCTGATTTTCTACGGGTATGCCCGGCGACGCACCGACGGCCAGGTCAGCTGGTAGAGAAACGGGGTCCGGGTCAGGTTACAACACGGGTAGGTATAAAACGTTGCCAGCTGAAAAAATCGACTCCGACCCCGTTTCCCGATGAAACAGTATCTCGACCTGATGCGCCACGTGCGCGACCACGGTATCCGCAAGGAAGACCGCACCGGTACCGGAACGGTGAGCGTGTTCGGTTACCAGATGCGCTTCGATCTCGCCGACGGCTTTCCGCTGGTCACCACCAAGAAACTGCACCTGCGTTCCATCATTCATGAGCTGCTGTGGTTCCTGAAGGGCGAAACCAATATTCGCTACCTGCATGACAACAAGGTCACCATCTGGGACGAGTGGGCCGATGAAAAAGGCGAGCTGGGACCCGTCTATGGTTACCAGTGGCGCAGCTGGCCGACACCCGACGGCCGCCACGTCGACCAGATCGCCCAGGTGCTCGACCAGATCAGGCATAACCCGGACTCGCGGCGCATCATCGTCAGTGCCTGGAACGTCGGCGAGATCGAGAGGATGGCGCTGCCGCCATGCCACGCCTTTTTCCAGTTCTACGTTGCCGGCGGCCGGCTGTCCTGCCAGCTCTACCAGCGCAGCGCCGATATCTTCCTCGGTGTGCCGTTCAACGTGGCTTCCTATGCGCTGCTGCTGCAGATGATGGCGCAGGTCACCGGGCTCGAGGCCGGTGATTTCGTGCACACCTTCGGCGATGCGCACCTGTACCTGAACCACCTGGAACAGGCGGACCTGCAACTGTCACGCGCCCCGCGCCCGCTGCCGGTCATGCGCATCAATCCGGATGTGAAAGACCTGTTCGCCTTCACCTTCGACGACTTCGAGCTGCAGGGCTACGATCCGCACCCGCATATCAAGGCGCCGGTCGCCGTCTGACCGGCCATGAAACTCTCGATTATCGTGGCAATGGCTGCCAATCGCGTTATCGGTCACGGGAACCGCCTGCCCTGGCACCTGCCGGCCGACCTCAGGCACTTCAGGCAGATCACCATGGGCAAGCCGATCCTGATGGGACGCAAGACCTGGGAGTCCATTGGCCGGCCGCTGCCGGGACGCCTCAATATCGTCATCACCCGTAATCACGGCTTTAAGGCCGAGGGTTGCATTGTCGTGCATTCCGTGGATGCTGCACTGCGTGCCGCCCGGGGACATGATGAAGTCATGCTGATCGGCGGCGAACAGCTCTACCGGCAGGTGCTGCCGGATGCCGATATGCTGTATATCACGCAGGTGGATGGCGAGTTTGCGGGTGACGCCTTTTTCCCGGAACTGAATGACGACGAGTGGCGTGAGGTGGAACGCAGCACGCATGCGCCGGACGAGCAGAATGCGCATGCCTGCAGCTTCATTACCCTGCGGCGGGTGCGCGGCTAGCCAGGCTGTGCACTCAGCCCGGCGTGCGTTGTTCCGCGCACTTCAGGCTGAACCACCGGGGTTCCCCCTCAAGCCGCAGCGCCGTCATTGCTCCGCCCCACAGGCAGCCGGTATCCAGCGGATAGACACCCGGATCGTGCCGCGGCCCCAGCGTCGACCAGTGGCCGAATACCAGTTTGAGGTCACCACTGGCGCGTGGCAGCTCGAACCAGGGGAATAATCCTTTCGACTGGCTGCCGGGCGGACCCTTGCTGGCGAAATCGAGGCGCCCCCCGGCATCGCAGTAACGCATGCGGGTAAAGCAGTTCACGCAAAAACGCAGGCGCTCCCAGCCGCTCAGCCTGTCCGACCAGCAGTTGGGTTTGTTCCCGTACATGTGCTCGATAAACGTGTCGAGCTGCGGGCCGCGCAACACGGTTTCGACCTCGTGGGCGCATTGCTGCGCCAAGGCCAGATCCCATTGCGGCGGCAGCCCGGCGTGCACCATGGTAAACCCGGTATTGTCATCGTGATGCAGCAAGGGGCGCCAGCGCAGCCACTCGATCAGTTCGTCGCGATCGTGTGCTGCGAGCACGGCATCCAGGGTGTGGCCACCACGTCCCAGCGACCGGCCATGGACCGCGGCTATCAGGTGCAGGTCATGGTTGCCGAGCACGGTGACGGCCGCCGGTCCCAGCTCGCGCACAAAACGCAGCGTTTCCAGCGATTTCGGTCCTCGATTGACCAGGTCACCTACCAGCCATAACCGGTCAGCGGCCGGATCGAAGTGCAGTATGTCCAGGAGTGCGCGCAGTTCGTCGTAGCAGCCCTGGATGTCACCAACGGCGTAGACGGCCACGGTGTCGATCAGTGCAGTGTGCGCGGGATGGCGAGAGTGAAGGGCGGTATTACGGCGTCGAATTCGTCGCCGCTCTCGGTGACCATCTGGTATTCGCCACGCATGCTGCCGACCGGCGTTGCGATCATGGTTCCGCTGGTGTACTGGAAGCCTTCGCCCGGTTTCAGGTGCGGCTGTTCGCCGACCACGCCTTCACCGCGGACTTCCTGGGTATGGCCGTTGGCATCCGTGATAAGCCAGTGGCGTGACATCAATTGTGCCGGCACTTCGCCCTCGTTGCGGATAGTGATGGTGTAGGAGAAGACGTAGCGCTCCTTGTCCGGCTCGGACTGTCCTTCTATGTAGCTCGTTTCGACTTCGATGGTGATGTTGTTGAGGTTTTCGCTGCTCATTGCCTGCATTCCGCTGTGGGTGGGATAAGGATACGCTTTCGCACGGATTGTGACAAAAAGCCGACTGCAAAGTGCCGGTCGACACGGCCGGTCCTGGCAGTGGCGTGGCCAACCGGGATCATTGGCAAGCCGCACAAATTCTCAACCGGGGAGGTCACGCCGCATGGCGGGTATTTTCAGATCGCCTGTCCAGCAGGTTCGTCCTCCCCTGGCTTCCTGAATGGCAATTAGCATACTATACTTATGGTTATTCGTGTGCTATTAGGGTTAAGTGGCTGGCCAGGTCATTATCGCCAAGGGCGAAAATGTGATCGCCGTCTCAGCTTGCCGGCCCGAATTTGTTGATGATGTCGTCAACCCGA
Organism: Gammaproteobacteria bacterium; assembly: GCA_049668345.1. Taxonomy (GTDB): domain Bacteria; phylum Pseudomonadota; class Gammaproteobacteria; order UBA9214; family UBA9214; genus UBA9214. Next base: position 7,578 of record JBATJF010000256.1, on the reverse strand, counting down.
ACCAAATTCGCATGTGCTCCCCGCATGCAGCGTAGATCAAGACGAGAGGCAGCCAAGATGAACCGTAACCTGCTAATCCTGAAGAAAAAAGTCCTGCTGTTGATATCCCTGCTGTGTTTTGCCTGGGGTATCCCGGCCACCGCCTCTGCCGCGGACACCCTGTTCAGCAAGGCGCGTTTCTCCCAGTTGCTGGACGGTGACGTTGAGCTGGCCCCGGTCGGGAATCGGGCCGGCCTGCACATGACGTTCAAGTCGCCCTCGGATTACGGGGATGCCTTCACTGCGGCGCATGCCGACAGGCCGGGCGGTAACAATAGTGGTGTTCATCTCTCCGTGCGGATGCCCTGGAGATAAACCCCGGGTTGCACGGTCTGTGCAGCCTTCATCCTGATAGTCCCGTTACCCGCGTCGCGCCGCCCGGTTGGCCAGCGCGGCAAATTCCTCCAGTTCCAGAGTTTCGGCGCGTGCCGTCGGATCGATCCCAGCCAGTCTGATCTCGTCAGCCTCCAGCAGGTCGCGCAGCGCGTTGCGCAGGGTCTTGCGCCGCTGGGCGAAAGCCTGCCGCACCACCGTGGCAAACACGGCCTCGTCGGCGACGGTCACCGGCGGGCTGGCAAACGGCACCAGACGCACAAAGGCCGAGTCCACTTTCGGCGGTGGAGTGAAGGCGCCAGGACCGATAGTGAACAGCGGATACACCTTGCAGCGGTATTGCAGCATGACACTCAGGCGGCCGTACTGGCGGCTGCCTGGCGATGCGGCCATGCGCTCCACCACTTCCTTCTGCAGCATGAAATGCATGTCGCCGATGCACCGGCTCTGGTCCAGCAGGTGAAACAGCAGCGGCGTGGAAATGTTGTAAGGCAGGTTACCGACAATTCGCAGTGGTGCCCCGTCAGCCAGGCTGCAGAAATCGAAGCGCAGGGCGTCGGTGTTATGTACCGTGAGTTCGCCGGTCGTGCGGCAGCGGTTCTGCAGCGGCTGTATCAGGTCGCGATCGAGTTCGATGACCGTGAGCCTGCCGGCTGCCTCGAGCAGGGGCAGCGTTATCGCACCCTGGCCCGGACCAACCTCGACCAGCTGTTCGCCCGGCCGCGGCCGGACCGCGGCCACGATATTTTCGATGACGGCCGGGTCATGCAGAAAATTCTGGCCGAACCTTTTCCGTGGATTGTGCATCGGGCTAACGTTCCGGAGCTGGTGACTGCGTACAATGAAGCGGCAACCATATCATGCGGCTTGCCCGGCGCACACAGCATGGCTGCCAGTGCTGTCGCATGTTCGGTTATCACGGCGGTATGCCTGTGCGGTTCCGGCCCCGTTTGCGCAGTCACGGTGGACAGTCATTCCTGATTGACGCAACATTGGACTCTGCCGTCTTCGCCGGTGCTGGCGGACGAGGAGTCGGTCATGGACAGGTTTACGCGTAACTACAGTGTTTTTCTGGGGCTCGTGGTGCTCGGCTTGCTGCTGTGGGTATTCAGCGAGGATCCGCAGGTTGCGGAACTGAACGAACTGCTCGACGGCGATGCCGGGATTGCAGCCTATCCGTACCGCTTCCGTGTGTTCAGCCTGCAGGACGGGGTCGCGGTTATGGGTACACCGCGCAGCCCCGAATTCCCCGCCTTCCGGGCACTGGAGATACTCTACCCGGGGCTGGGTGGCCGTGACCAGGATGATCCGGACCTGATGGCGGGCCAGCTCGAGATGGCGCGCATTCAGGAGCGCGCGCGCACGCTCGTGCTGGAGTCCGGCAAGGTAAGGCAGGTACGCTGGGAACTGGACAGCAACTGGCTGACCAGGCACGGTATATCGGCGGATACCTACTGAGCCTGTCCAGCCCGGGTTGGCGCTAGGTACTGTTGCCGGTGACTGCGCACGGCTCGTCACGGCACTTGTTTACCTCGATCGTGACGTGGGACAGCCAGTTGAAATTCCCCAGCAGTTGCCGGTAGTGTTCCGCGGGTTGCGGGTCGTGCGTCACCAGTGAAATGATCGCCGCATAGTCGTTGGCGCCGATTTTCCAGACATGGATGTCGGCAATCCTGTTGTCTGTGTCGCTTTCTATGGCCTTCCTGACGGCAGCCTGGCGGGCGCTGTCGATGCTGGCATCGAGCAGTACCGGTCCGGTTTGCGTAAGCAATCCGTACGACCAGCGCGAGATGATGATCGCACCTACCATGCCCATCACCGGATCAAGCCACGTCCAGCCCAGGAACTTGCCGGATACCAGGGCGGCAATGGCCAGCAGCGAGGTCAGCGCGTCGGCCAGTACATGCAGGTAGGCGGCGCGCAGGTTGTGGTCATGATGTTCGTGTTCGTGTTCGTGTTCGTGTTCGTGTTCGTGAGCATGTGCGTGGCCGTCTTTCAGCAGCAGGGCGCTGATGATATTGACCAGCAACCCGATGAAAGCGACCACGATGGCTTCATTGAAGTGAATGGCATGCGGGACAATGATCCGCTGCAGGGATTCGAGCAGCATGAGCAGGGCTACGACCGCCAGCACCACCGCGCTGGTATAGCCGCCCAGGACACTTACCTTGCCGGTGCCGAAGGAATATTCGGGATTGTCGGCATGCCGGCGTGCATAGCGGTAGGCGAAGATGGTGATCATGAAAGCGGCGACGTGTGTGCCCATGTGCCAGCCATCCGCCAGCAGTGCCATGGAGCCGTATACGCTGCCCGCGGCGATTTCCACCACCATGGTCAGCGCGGTCAGTACCAGTACCAGGCGCGTGCGCCGTTCGCCCTTTTCGTTCTGTACTGAAAAGTCGTGGTTGTGCTGCAGCTGTTCCAGGGTGCGGCTGTGCATCTCCCGGTCCGCTTGTCTGTTGTCCGGCATCACTCGCAATCCGTCAGCCTGACCGCTGCCGCGCCATCTCCATCGCGTAGCGCATGGCCACCCGCAGGCTGCCGGTGTCGACGCGGCCGGTGCCGGCGAGTTCCAGGGCGGTGCCGTGATCGACCGAGGTGCGGATGATCGGCAGTCCGAGTGTGATGTTGACGGCACGGCCGAAGCCGACATGTTTCAGCACCGGAAGGCCCTGGTCATGGTACATGGCGAGGATGGCGTCGCTGGCCGCGATGCTGTCCGGGGTGAACACCGTGTCGGCCGGCACCGGGCCGGCCAGGTCCATGCCCGCTGCCCGAAGCTTGTCGAGTACCGGGCTGATCACCTCGTATTCCTCGTGGCCAAGGTGCCCGCCCTCGCCGGCATGGGGATTGAGACCGCACACCTTGATGTGCGGCCGTTCAATGCCGAAGCGGGTTTGCAGGTCGTGGTGTAATACACCGAGCACGCGCCGCAGGCGTGCAGCGGTTATCAGCGAGCTGACACTGGCCAGCGGCACGTGCGTGGTGACCAGCGCGACGCGCAGCTCGCCGGCGGCAAGCAGCATGACCACATCGCGGGTGCCGGTCGCTGCCGCCAGGTACTCGGTATGGCCACTGAAGGGAATGTCGGCATCGTTGATAACGGCCTTGTGTACCGGCCCGGTCACCAGCGCGGCAAAGCGGCCGTCCAGGCAGCCGGCAACCGCGGCATCCAGCGTGTCGAGGACGTAGCGTGCGTTGCTGCTGTCCAGTACGCCGCACTGCACCGGGGCGCGCAATGCAACCGGTGCAACGCAATACTCGCCGGTCTCGGCAGGACGCGGCGCGGCGTCAGGATCGAAATTGCGGATGCGTGCCGGCAGCCCGAGGCGCTCGGCACGCGACGTCAGCAGGGCGGGGTCGCAGACGAAGACCGCCTCGACATCGGGCGGCAGGTGGGGTTGCAGCAGCAGGCACAGGTCAGGCCCGATACCGGCCGGTTCGCCGGGCGTGACAGCTATGCGGAGTACATCAGCAGTCAAGACAGTGCGCGCTAACTTTCGTCGACGCGGTATTCCACGTAGGCTTCGTCGCGCAGGCGCCGCAGCCAGAGAACCAGTTCCTCGTCGTACTTGCGCGAGCGAATCAGGTTCCTGATGCGGTTGCGTTCGAATTCTTCCGTGTTGTCATGATCACGGTATTCCTGGACCTGGATCAGGTGCCAGCCGAAGCGCGTGTATACCGGTTCGCTGATTTCGCCCGGGGCGAGCCTGTTCATGGCTGCCTCGAAATCGGGGATGGTGTCGCCCGGGCCGAGCCAGCCGAGGTCGCCGCCCTTGGCCGCCGACAGCGTGTCCTGCGAATTCGAGCGCGCCAGGGTCGCGAAGTCCTCGCCCGCGCGCAGGCGCATCGCCAGCTGCCTGATGCGGACGCGGTTCTCTGCTTCGCTGTGCAGATCGTCCTCCTTCAGCAGGATATGGCGTGCGCGGGTCTGGCGCATGATGTGACGTTCATCGCCGCGTTTTTCCACCAGCTTGATGATGTGAAAGCCACCGGGGCTGCGGATCAGTCCGGAGATATCGCCCGTCTGCAGGGTCTGCAACGGTTCGACGAACAGCTCGGGCATCTGGCCAAGGCTGCGCCAGCCCATATCGCCGCCTTCCAGGGCGGTCTGGGCGTCCGATTCGGCAATTGCGATTTCGGCAAAGTCGGCGTTCGCGCGCAGGCGCCGGAGAATGTCCGTGGCGCGCTGTTCCGCCGCCTGGATCTGTTCCGGACTGGCGGCTTCGGGAATCGCGACGAGTAAATGAGCGAGGCGATACTCCACGTCGCCGGAGCCGCTGGTCTTGAGAGTGGCCAGCAGATTGTCGATTTCCTGGTCGGTTATCCGGATGCGACTGCCGACCATCTGCCGGCGCAGTTCCTGGATCAGCAGCTGCTTGCGCAGGTCCTCGCGGAAGGCCGCATAGCTGAAACCGTCGCGCTCGATGACGGCGCGGAAGTCGGAGACCGTGATGCCATTGTTGCGGGCCAGGTCCTGCACCTCGCTGTTCAGCGTGCTGTCGTCGATCGACATGCCATTGGTCTCGGCGAGCTGCAGCTGCAGTTTCTCGACTACCAGGCGCTCCAGTACCTGCCGCTCCAGCACGCTGCGCTCCGGCAGCTGGGTACCCTTTTCGCGCAGCTGTGAAATCACGCTGGCCATGGAAGCATCCAGCTCGCTGGAGACGATGATACCGTCGTTGACGACGGCGACAATACGGTTCAGCAGGCCCTGCCCTGACGCCGGTGACGCCGCCGGATCATCGGCGGCAACCGCTGCGCCGGCGCCGAGGGCCAGCAGTGCCAGCGCAGCCAGGAATCGGGGGTAATTCATAGTGTCAGTTCTTGAATATCAGTTAGTCGGATTGGTAGCCAAGAATACCACGTTCGAGCGCATCATCGACGCTGGTGCCCAGCTTGCCGAGGCCCTTGAACTCCAGCTGCAGGAACACGGCGGTGGTACGCGCACTGCCGTCGTTGTTGATGTAGTTGCGCGCCAGCAACTGTACGCCCCAGCAGCAGCGCTCGTAACCCAGACCACCCAGCGCCTCGATAGTTTCATCCGCCGTCACATCGAAGTACCAGCGGCCGACCATGTGCCAGGCATTGCCGAGCGGCCACAGGAAGGACATGTCTGTCTGTTCCTGGATGCCGTTGCGGTACCGGTAGCCGAGATTGATGAGCCGGCGCGGGCCGAGACGGTATTGCACGCGGAAGTTGTTGCGCTCGGTGCGTGACTCGTGCGGGTTCCAGAGCACCTCGCCGCGTGCCGTCCAGTGGCGCGTCAGCGCCAGCGACAGTTCGGCGATGATGTCCGAGCTGCTGTCCAGGGAGGCGGGGTTGCCCGGCAGGGTGACGGTGCGGTCGCGGAAGTACAGCAGCGAGCCCAGGCTGGCGCCCAGCAGCTGCCGGCCACTGGCGGGGTCCAGGACACGCGTGGTGACGGCCAGTGCCAGCTGGTTGGCGTCACCCATGCGGTCCGGCCCGTTGAAGCGGTTGTCGCGGAACAGCGCCCAGAAATTGGAATCGTAGATGCCGGTATCGAACACCGGCAGGCCGGTCTGGTCCCTGTCCGGCACGTACAGGTAGAACAGGCGCGGTTCCAGTGTCTGCACGTAGGGATGGTCTCCCCAGCTGCCGTTGCGTTCGAAAAAGGTGCCGGCATCGAGACTGTAGACCGGCGTGGTGCGGCTCGGGCTGTCATCCATGCCGGTGCTGACGTTGTCCAGCGCATAGGTGGTATGGCGTACGCTCACTGCCGGCTCGATATAGCCGCCGGCGCGGCGCAGCGGCAGGCTGAGGCGCGGCTGTATATCGAAGCGGGTGCCTTTCACCAGCGTATTGTCGCTGTGGGTGAAATAGTTGAGTTCCGCCCTGGCTGAACTGCGCAGGCCGAGGAAGCGTTGCGTCGGGCTGAGTTCGTAAACGATTTGCGGCAACTGCCGGTAGGGCCGGTCCGCCGGTGCCAGCGTGGTATCGATGTTCTGGAAGTCCTGAACGGTCAGTCCCATATTCCAGTCGCGCCCGTGCCAGACGGCGTGCGCGGTGCGTTCCAGGCTGGTCTGGCTGGTGGTCGCCAGGTCGGTGCCGAAGTCCCCGAAATAGAACGGATCGGAAACGTCGCCGGCCCTGATGTAGGTTTGCAGCCGCGGTTTCGGATTGGCGCTGTGGGACAGGCTGACGAAGCGACGGTCCTGGTTGCCGAATTCATCGTCCGACGGCAGGTATTCCGCGGCCAGGGTGCCGGTGCTGTGTGCGGTCAAGAAACGGAATTCACCGCCCAGCATGGTGCCGCGGTCGGTCATGACGCGCGGGGTGATGGTGGCGTCGCGGTTCGGCGCGATGTTCCAGTACCACGGGACGCTGATATCGATACCGGTTTCATCGGTCGTACCGACCTTCGGAAACAGCAGGCCGGACTTGCGCCGGTCATCAAGCGGGAAGCTGATATACGGCGTGTAGAGGATCGGTACGCGCTTGAAGGTCAGCTTGGCGTCGCGCGCGGTAACGATGCCCTCGTCATGGTCGATTTCGACCTCGTCTGCCGACAGCAGCCAGTCCTGGTTGCCGGGCGGGCAGGTGGTGTAGGACGTCTGTTCCATGCGCAGGCGGTGGCTGCCTTCCAGGCTGAGCACACCGGCCACGCCGCGCGCGTGCTGGTTGGGCAAGGTATAGGTGATGCCGCGCAGGGTGCCCAGTTGTTCCTCGGACTGCAGCAGCGCCGAGTCGCCGGCCACCTGCAGGTCGGGCGTTGTGAAACGGATACCGCCAGCAGCCTCGATCTCGCCGGTCTGCTGCCGGAAGATGATGTCGCTTGCCTGCAGCAGGCTGTCGCCGTAACGGACCACGGCATTGCCGCTCAGGGTGAAGACGCGGTCGGCGCTGGCGTCCGCGCTGTCCGCCTCCAGGCCGATCAGGTCCGTTGCGCCACCGATTGCGGGGAGGTCGGTGCCGGTGTCCAGTGTCATCGGCGGGCACATTGCCCAGCGATCCGGCTTGACGGTGCCGCTTGCATCCGGCGCGGCCCTGTCGGTTGTGGCTGCCGGCGCTTGCACGCCTGGTTCCGTATCGGGTGCAGGGGCCGGGGCCGGTGTCGCCGCGGTGGAGGGTTGATCTGTCGTTTGCGGTGCAGCCTGGGCCGTGGCCGTCGTGTCCGTCGAGACCGCGTCTGGCGCGATCCCGGTCGCGGTATCGGCCGCATTCGGCTGAGGCGCGGCCGCGGGC
>JBATJF010000255.1:0-10480 GCA_049668345.1 Gammaproteobacteria bacterium | reverse complement strand
GGCCCGGATCCAATGCCGCGCCGGGCCGGGGACAGACCCCGTTTTCCGCCCCCTGAACTGATCGGGAAACGGAACGCGGGGTCTGTCCGCATTGTGAGGAACGAATGTCAAAACGTGATTACTACGAAGTGCTTGGCGCTTCCAGAAATGCCAGCGAGGCGGAGTTGAAGAAGGCCTATCGCCGCGCTGCGCAGAAACATCACCCGGACCGCAATCCGGACAGCAAGGAAGCCGAGGAAAAATTCAAGGAATGCAAGGAGGCCTGGGAGGTCCTGAGCGATTCACGCAAGCGTGCCGCCTATGACCAGTTCGGCCATGCCGGCGTGGATCCCTCCATGGGCGGTGGCGGCGGCTACGGGCCGGCCGGCGCCGGCGCGGGCTTCAGTGATATCTTCGGCGATGTGTTCGGCGATATCTTCGGTGGCGGGCGCGGCGGTGGTGCGCGTGGCGGCCAGCGTGTCTACCGCGGTTCGGACCTGCGCTACAACCTGGAGCTCTCGCTGGAAGACGCGGTGGCCGGTACCGAGGTCAAGATCCGCGTGCCGACGCTGGTCGGTTGCACCGAGTGCGGCGGCAGCGGCGCGAAGAAGGGCAGCGAGCCCAAGACCTGCACCACCTGCGGCGGGCACGGCCAGGTGCGCATGCAACAGGGCTTCTTCTCTCTGCAGCAGACCTGCCCGCACTGCCAGGGAAGCGGTACCATCATTTCCGATCCCTGCGCTACCTGTCATGGCAAGGGCCGGGTACAGGAACGCAAGACACTGTCCGTGAAAGTGCCGGCCGGTGTCGATACCGGTGACCGCATCCGGCTGGCCAGCGAGGGCGAGGCCGGTGAGAACGGCGGTCCGCCCGGTGACCTTTATGTGCAGATACAGGTCAAGGCGCATCCGATCTTCAAGCGCGACGAAAACAATCTCTACTGCGAGGTGCCGATCAGCTTCGTGACCGCGGCGCTGGGCGGCGAGCTCGAGGTGCCGACCCTGAACGGCCGCGTCACGCTGAAGATCCCGGCCGAGACGCAGACCGGCAAGATGTTCCGCATGCGCGGCAAGGGGGTGAAACCGGTGCGTGGCGGCCCCGTCGGCGACCTGCTGTGCCGGGTCAGCGTGGAGACACCGGTCAGGCTGACGCGTCGGCAGAAGGAACTGCTGCAGGAATTTTCCGGCGAGATGGACCAGGGCGGCAGCCACCACAATCCGCAGGCGCATTCCTGGCTGGACGGCGTGAAGAAGTTCTTTGATGGTTTAGGTGGTTAGCATCGACCGGATTTTTTCACACACCGCATTCCTGTGAATTCAGTTCCAGACTGTATGTCGGTTTCCGCCTGACGGCGGGTTACTTTTCTTTGCTTCGCCAAAGAAAAGTAACCAAAAGAAAGGCGAACCCGAAGGCTTGCCCGGCCATTCATCTTCGATGACTGTCCGGGTTCCCTGCGCTTCTCGGTATTTCGGGCGCTCGTCGAACTCGCAGCACTTGCTGCGCCATTCTGGCTAGCAAGTGCAGCTCGACAAGGCGACTCGCTCAATCCCGAAATACCTGCGATGCTCGGCAGCGCCTGACGGGGCCCGATGGTGCCACCCAATGCCCCGTGTGTCGCGCCGAGTACCACAGGCAATACGGGATTTAGGCGTGCACGCTGTTCGAGGCAAGCCCGGGCGGATGGTTTCATCCGCCCGGGCTCCGGGTTGTGCGCGCCCCCGGCCTGGCGAGGAACGCAGGACAAGGCTGCGCAGCGGCCTTGTAGTACAACCCGGCGCGGGCGAGGTCCAGGGATGGACTTCGCATAAAGTACCTCGCCCGTCAGGGCGAAACCTGTCGTATGCGGGCAAGGAAAACGATTGGGTTTTGAAGTTCCTCTGTGTACTCTGTGCCCTCTGTGGCGAACAATATAGGGACACGAATGACAAGAATCGCTATCGCCGGCGCAGCCGGCCGCATGGGCCGCAACCTGATCCAGGCCTGCCACGACACCGACGGTATCGTGCTGGCAGCGGCGCTGGAACATCCCGAACATCCACTGCTCGGCAGCGATGCCGGTGAGCTGGCCGGTATCGGCAGCACCGGGGTGACACTGGGTGCGGATCCCGGCGCCGTGCTGGGTGCATTCGACGTGCTGATCGATTTCACCCGCCCCGGGCCGACGCTGGCGAACCTGGCGGTCTGCCGCCAGGCCGGCAAGCGCATGGTCATCGGCACCACCGGCTTCGATGACGCACAGAAGTCGCAGATTGCCGACGCGGCCCGCGATATCGCGCTTGTGTTTGCGCCGAACATGAGTGTCGGTGTCAACCTGTGCCTGAAACTGCTCGACCTGGCGGCGCGGGTGCTGGGTGACGAGGTGGATATCGAGGTTATCGAGGCACACCATCGCCACAAGGTCGATGCACCGTCCGGGACCGCGCTGCGCATGGGCGAGGTGGTGGCCGCGGCACTGGGCCGTGACCTGAAGCAATGCGCCGTGTACGGGCGAGAAGGTCACACCGGTGAGCGTGCACGCAAGACCATCGGCTTCGAAACCATCCGTGCCGGCGATATCGTCGGCGACCACACCGTGATGTTTGCCGGCAGCGGCGAACTCGTCGAGATCACCCACAAGGCCAGCAGCCGCATGACCTTCGCCAGCGGCGCAGTGCGTGCCGCCGGCTGGCTGCAGGGCCGGCCGGCCGGACTGTTCGACATGCAGGACGTGCTGGGTCTGCGCTGACTGGTGTTCAACGCAGCAGGAATACTGTTTTTACCGCGTTTTCCCGGATTATTCCCGGGCATCGTATATGCATCGAGCGCAACGACCGTGATCCCGTCCCCAGCATAGACAGCTGCCGTTTCAATCCGTACAATTCACACCAGCACCATCGGCAAGACATATATGCACACCAAAACGGGAGGGGTCTTCGTGAGCCCTCCCGTTTTCTACGAGTAGCGGAGGTTTCCTTGAGGAAAGCGGCCCTTCTGGCGCTTGCAGACGGAAATATTTTCCGGGGTGTTGCTATTGGAGTCGAGGGGCGGGTGACCGGTGAGGTGGTGTTCAATACCTCGATGACCGGTTACCAGGAAATCCTGACCGATCCTTCCTATGCGCGACAGATCGTCACGCTGACCTATCCCCACATCGGTAATGTCGGTGCCAACGCCGAGGACGAAGAGGCGGACAGCATACATTGTGCCGGCCTGGTGATCCGCGATCTGCCGCTGCTGGCCAGCAGCTGGCGCAGCGAAGCATCGCTCGAAGCGTACCTGGCTAACCGTGGTGTCGTCGGTATCGCCGATATCGATACCAGGCGCCTGACACGCATCCTGCGCGAGCAGGGCGCACAGGGCGGCTGTATCGTGGCCGGCGCAGCGCCTGACGCGGACGCGGCCATCGCCGCGGCGCGTGCATTCCCCGGCCTCAAGGGCATGGACCTCGCGAAGGAGGTGACCACCGCGGAGCGCTACGCGTGGCGCCAGGGCACCTGGACACTGGACGGCGGCCTGCCGGCGGAACGCACGGACGCCGAACTGGGCTGGCACGTGGTGGCCTATGATTTCGGCATCAAGCGCAATATCCTGCGCATGCTTTCGGCGCGCGGCTGCCGGGTGACGGTGGTGCCGGCCCAGACACCGGCCAGCGAGGTGCTGGCATACCGGCCGGACGGGATCTTCCTGTCCAACGGGCCGGGCGACCCGGAGCCGTGCGACTATGCCATCACGGCCATCCGCGAGCTGCTCGGCAGCGGTATCCCGATATTCGGCATCTGCCTCGGCCACCAGCTGCTGGCGCTGGCGAGCGGCGCGCGCACCGTGAAGATGAAATTCGGCCATCACGGTGCCAATCACCCGGTCCAGGATCTGGACAGCAGGCGCGTGATGATCACCAGCCAGAACCATGGTTTCGCGGTGGACGACGCCGCACTGCCCGACACCCTCGTGGCGACACACCGTTCGCTGTTCGACCAGTCACTGCAGGGCGTGGCACGCACCGATTGCCCGGCGTTCAGTTTCCAGGGTCATCCGGAGGCAAGCCCCGGTCCGCACGACGTGGCGCCGCTGTTCGACCGCTTTATCGAAATGATGGAGGCGCGGCAATAGCCGGGCACGACTTTTGAAACAATTTCTCGCGCAAAGACGCAAAGACGCCAATGGAAAAACACGGTTATTTTAATGCCCGGTCAAACGAAGCCTGGAAATTCGAAGGTTGTATGTCGGTCTGATGCCGGCTGCAGTTATGGATTTGGTGTTATTTGCGCCTTTGCGTCTTCCGGCAATTGCTCCCTGCATTGCTCTACCTACTACATGGCCCAGGCCAGCTTCTCGACCGGTTCCCGGTCTCACCTTCTCCCTGTAGTCGTGCGCGAGACCTGTTAATTGCCCGATCAAACAATGTCGCAACAATCAAATTCAATGAATTCATACGAAAAAGCCGTTCCTGCGGTTTTGGTGTTCTTCGCGTCTTTGCATCTTTGCGCGAGACCGGGTTTTTATCACTAGACGCACATGCCGAAAAGAACCGACATCCACAGCATCCTGATCATCGGCGCGGGTCCCATCGTGATCGGGCAGGCGTGCGAATTCGACTACTCCGGCGCGCAGGCCTGCAAGGCGCTGCGCGAGTCGGGTTACCGTGTCGTGCTGGTGAACTCAAACCCGGCCACCATCATGACCGATCCGGACATGGCCGACGCGGTGTATATCGAACCCGTGCAGTGGCAGACGGTCGCTCGCATCATCGAAAAGGAGCGCCCGGACGCGCTGCTGCCGACCATGGGCGGGCAGACCGCGCTGAACTGCGCGCTCGACCTGGTGCGCGAGGGCGTGCTGGCGCAACACGGTGTCGAGCTGATCGGCGCCAGCCGCGAGGCCATCGACATGGCCGAGGACCGTGGACTGTTCCGCGACGCCATGACCGACATCGGCCTGTCGACGCCGAAGGCCTACGTCGTGCACAGCATGGAGGAGGCGCAGCAGGTACATGCCGCGCTCGGTTTCCCGATCATCATCCGGCCTTCGTTCACCATGGGCGGGAGCGGTGGCGGTATCGCCTACAACAGGGAGGAGTTCGCCGCGATCTGCGAACACGGACTCGACCTGTCGCCGACCAACGAGGTATTGCTGGAGGAGTCCATTCTCGGCTGGAAGGAGTTCGAGATGGAGGTGGTGCGTGACCGCAACGACAACTGCATCATCATCTGTTCGATCGAGAACCTCGATCCCATGGGCGTGCATACCGGCGATTCCATTACGGTGGCGCCGGCGCAGACACTCACCGACAAGGAATACCAGTTGATGCGCAACGCTTCCCTGGCGGTGTTGCGCAAGATCGGCGTGGAAACCGGCGGCTCCAACGTCCAGTTCGCCATTAACCCGGATGATGGTCGCATGGTGATCATCGAGATGAACCCGCGTGTGTCGCGTTCTTCCGCGCTGGCGTCCAAGGCCACCGGCTTCCCGATCGCCAAGGTCGCGGCCAAGCTGGCGGTCGGCTACACGCTCGACGAACTCAGCAACGAGATCACAGGCGGTGCGACGCCGGCGTCATTCGAGCCGACCATCGATTATGTGGTGACCAAGGTGCCGCGCTTTACCTTCGAGAAATTCCCCCAGGCAGATCCGGTGCTGGGCACGCAGATGAAGTCGGTGGGCGAGGTCATGGCCATCGGCCGCACCTTCCAGGAATCCCTGCAAAAGGCGCTGCGCGGTCTCGAGACCGGCAAGGACGGGCTCGACGAGGCGTTCGACCTCTCCACTGCAGACGCGCGCGCTGCACTGCGCACGGAACTCGGCATCGCACGGCCGGAACGCCTGTGGTACGTCGCCGACGGATTCCGTGCCGGCATGTCACAGCAGGACCTGTACGAACTGACCGCCATCGATCCCTGGTTCCTCGCCCAGATCGAGGACCTGGTGAAAACCGAGGACGGTGTGCGCGGCCATGCGCTTGAAGAGCTCGACGCCCCCGCCCTGCGTGCGCTGAAGCGCAAGGGCTTCTCGGACCGGCGCCTGGCCCGGCTGCTCGGGATCAGCGAGAGTGCCATGCGCAGCCACCGCCACGACCTGAACGTGCGGCCGGTGTACAAGCGCGTGGATACCTGCGCCGCCGAGTTCTCGACAGCCACGGCCTACATGTATTCGACCTACGAGGAAGAGTGCGAGGCAGCACCGTCGACGCGCGACAAGATCATCGTGCTGGGCGGCGGTCCGAACCGCATCGGCCAGGGCATCGAGTTCGACTATTGCTGCGTGCATGCGGCACTGGCCTGTCGCGAAGACGGTTTCGAGACCATCATGGTCAACTGTAACCCGGAAACGGTTTCCACCGACTATGACACCTCCGATCGACTGTATTTCGAACCGGTGACCCTGGAGGATGTGCTGGAGATCATCCATATCGAACAGCCGAAGGGCGTGATCGTGCAGTACGGCGGGCAGACCCCGCTCAAGCTGGCGCACGGCCTGGAGGCCAACGGCGCACCGATCATCGGCACCTCGGCCGACGCCATTGATTACGCGGAAGACCGCGAACGTTTCCAGCAGATGGTGATCAAGCTGGGCCTGCTGCAGCCGCCCAACCGTATCGCATCGACCGCGGAGGAGGCCATGGCGCTCGCCGACGAGGTCGGCTACCCGCTGGTGGTGCGGCCGTCCTATGTGCTGGGCGGGCGCGCGATGGAGATTGTGTATTCGTCCGAAGACCTGGCACGTTACATGCGCGAGGCAGTACAGGTGTCGAACGATGCGCCGGTGTTGCTCGACCACTTCCTCGATGACGCGGTGGAGGTGGACGTCGACGCGATTTGTGACGGCAGGGACGTGCTGATCGGCGGCATCATGGAACATATCGAGCAGGCCGGTGTGCATTCAGGCGACTCTGCCTGCTCACTGCCACCCTATACCCTCAGCGAGTCCGTGCAGCAGCGCATGTGCGACCAGGTCGGCCGCATGGCCATGGAGCTCAAGGTGTGCGGCCTGATGAATACCCAGTTCGCCATCAAGGGCGAGGATATCTATCTCATCGAGGTCAACCCGCGTGCCTCGCGAACCGTGCCGTTCGTGTCCAAGGCGACCGCGCTGCCGCTGGCCAAGATCGCGGCCCGCGTCATGACCGGCAAGAGCCTCGCGGAACAGGGCGTCACCGGCCGGGTGCGCCCGGGTTATTACTCGGTCAAGGAAGCGGTTTTCCCGTTCATCAAGTTCCAGGGCGTGGACCCGCTGCTCGGGCCGGAGATGAAATCGACCGGTGAGGTAATGGGCATCGGGCGCACCTTCGGCGAGGCCTTCGCCAAGTCGCAAATGGGCGCCGGCAACACCGTGCCGGCCGGTGGTACCGCCTTTCTCAGCGTACGGCGGGATGACCGTGCTGCCGTGGTGCGGCTGGCACGTGACCTGGTCAGCCAGGGTTTCCGGCTGGTCGCCACGCGCGGTACCGCGACCGCCATCCGGGCGGATGGCATTGAATGCGACATCGTCAACAAGGTGATGGAAGGCCGTCCGCATATCGTGGACATGATCAAGAACGGCCAGATCGACCTGATCGTGAACACCACCGAGGGCAAACAGGCGATTGCCGATTCCTATACAATTCGCAGGAGCGCCCTGCAGCACAAGATTTCCTACAGCACCACCCTGGCAGGCGCGCGTGCCACCTGCATGGCCCTCGATTACCTCAACACGGGCAGCGTCAACAGTCTGCAGGACCTGCACCGGGAGATAAAGCGATGACTTCGAAAGTGCCGATCACTGCGCGCGGTGCCGAAAAACTCCGCGAGGAACTGGTACGACTGAAAACCGTTGACCGTCCGCGCATCATTGCGGCCATTGCCGAGGCGCGGGCGCACGGCGACCTCAAGGAAAACGCGGAATACCACGCCGCCCGCGAGCAGCAGAGCTTCGCCGAGGGGCGTATCAAGGAAATCGAAAGCAAGCTGAGTCATGCGCACATCGTCGATGTCAGCACGCTGGATGCCAATGGCAAGGTGGTATTCGGTTGCACCGTCGAGCTGTTCGACGAGGACAGCGAGGAGACCGTGGTCTACCAGATCGTCGGCGAGGACGAGGCGGATATCAAGGTCGGCATGATCTCGATCAATTCACCGATCGCGCGCGCCCTGATCGCCAAGCTGGAAGGTGACGTCGTGACCGTGATCGTACCCGGTGGCGAGCGCAATTTCGAAATCGTCGAAGTCCGCTACATCTAGCAATCAAACCCTGTCAGGTGCTTACCGGGCAACAATTGTCACACGCGCTCGAACGCGTCCTGCTGACCCTGTGGGTCGGCAGCCTGTGGGTGACCGGATTCATGGTCGCGCCGGTGCTGTTTGCCCGCCTGGATGACCGGGCGCTGGCTGGCACCCTGGCCGGCGAACTGTTCGGCCTGGTCGCCTGGCTCGGGCTGGGCTGTGGACTCGCGCTGCTGGTGGTCGCTTGTGTGCGCGGCGCCAGGGGCGGCTGGCGGTTATGGGTGACGGTCGGCATGCTGGTGCTGGTGGCGGTGGGGCAGTTCGTGCTTGCCCCGATGATCGCGGACCTGCGTGTGGCCGGCCTGTCGGGATCGCCGCGTTTCGGCCAGTTACATGGCATCGCCGGCCTGCTGTTCCTGCTGACGGCGCTGCTGGGGCTGGGGCTGGTGGCCGCCGGGCCGGAGCAGGGGAATCAGTCCGCCGCTTCCCGGTAGATGAGTGCGATGTGGCCGACCGCCTGCACCAGCTCGGCGCCGCTGGCAGCGCACAGCCGCCCGATGATGTCCCTGCGCGTGTCCCGGTCGGCGCCGGAAATTTTCACTTTCATCAATTCATGGTGTTCCAGCGACAGTTCGATTTCGCGCAATACGGCCTCGCTGAGCCCGGCGCTGCCGATGCTCACGACCGGTTTCAGGGTATGGCCGCGGCCGCGTAATTCGCGTTTGAGTTTTTCGGTCAGGGCCATGCTGTACGTCCTGGATGTGCTAGGTTAGGGCAGGGTGGCCAGCACCTGTTGACGGGTGCTGTGCCAGCCGCATGTTAAATCAGACGGCCGGTGAATGGTAATGGAACCGGTGCCTGCGCGGGAATCCGCGCGTGGTGCATGCCAGGCGTCGCCGGACAGTACGGAATATGGGCAAAAGCAAGAGCAGCCACAACTGGCTCAGGGCGCATTTTGACGATGAATTCGTGAAGCGCGCGCAGCGCGAAGGCTACCGCTCGCGCGCGGTTTACAAACTGGACGAGATTCAGCGCAAGGACCGCATCCTGAGACCCGGCATGACCATCGTCGACCTCGGCGCGGCGCCGGGCGGGTGGTCCCAGTATGCGGGCCGGCTGCTTGCCGGCAAGGCGCGCCTGGTCGCGCTCGACATCCTGCCCATGGATGCATTGCCCGGCGTCGAGTTCATCCAGGGTGACTTCCGCGAAGACGCGGCCCTTGAAATGCTCATGACGGCACTCGATGGAACCCCGGTGCACCTTGTAATGTCGGATATGGCACCCAATATCAGCGGAATGGAGGCAGTCGATATCCCGCGCAGCATGTACCTGGTCGAACTGGCGATCGATTTCGCGGATCGGGTGGTGGGTGAGGGCGGCAGTCTGCTGTTCAAGGCCTTCCAGGGTGAAGGGTTCGAGGCGGTGCTGGCGGACGTACGTGCAAAATACGACAAGGTATTGATACGCAAGCCGAAAGCGTCGCGCCCGCGGAGCCGTGAAGTGTACGTGCTGGCACAGGGCCGACGCGACACGAATGTGTCATAATGCCTAAAGCCATGTGTTTGGCGGGCCGAGACGGTTGTTGAGGCGCGCGTTGGAGAATAATTCGAGGGAACTGCATTGAACGATCTCGCAAAGAATTTGCTGCTCTGGATAGTCATCGCCATCGTGCTGATGTCGGTGTTCAACAATTTCGGTCCGAAGACTGCCAGCCAGCAGCAGCTTGACTATTCGGACTTCATCGCCGAGGTGCAGCAGGGCCAGGTGCAGCGTGTCGAGATCGAGGGACACAGTGTCAAGGGTGTGCGCGCCGATGGCAGCCAGTTCATTACCCAGACACCGCCGGATGACCCCAAGATGGTGGACGACCTGCTGAGCAACAAGGTCGACGTCAAGGTGGTCGAACCCAACCAGCACGGCCTGCTGATGACGATCTTCATCAACTGGTTCCCGATGCTGCTGCTGATCGGTGTGTGGATTTTCTTCATGCGCCAGATGCAGGGTGGCGGTGCCGGTCGTGGTGCCATGTCGTTCGGCAAGAGCAAGGCACGCATGCTTGGCGAGGACCAGGTCAAGGTCACCTTCGCCGATGTTGCCGGCGTCGAGGAAGCCAAGGAAGAGGTCGGTGAGCTGGTCGAATTCCTGCGCGAGCCGGGCAAGTTCCAGCGCCTCGGCGGCAAGATCCCGCGCGGCATCCTGATGGTCGGTTCGCCGGGCACCGGCAAGACGCTGCTGGCCAAGGCCATAGCCGGCGAGGCCAAGGTGCCGTTCTTCACCATTTCCGGTTCCGACTTCGTCGAGATGTTCGTCGGTGTCGGCGCCTCGCG
>JBATJF010000254.1:0-3241 GCA_049668345.1 Gammaproteobacteria bacterium | reverse complement strand
GACCGTCTGTTGGTGCCGACTGAGCCAGCCGGCCAAGGCGATTAGAGGAGGTGGAAGGGTTGTAGCACGCTGGTCATTGGATGAACAGATTACCCGTAATATTGTTTGATAACAATATCATACTGTTCGTTCGATTTTTTGCACCCTACGGCCTTGACTCGCTGAAAGCGCGGCTGCTTGGCTTGTGCAGCGTGCCCGCCGGTATACACCCCGTCGAGCAGCAGCATGTGAGTCCCGAAAGCCGGGCCAGGGTTCCTCATTCACCACACCCCCGGAATCAGCCTGTAACGAACCCTGCCGGCATATTCCCGGTACCCGGTAAGTTCCTCGCACAGTGTCCGGTCTTCCAGCACAGTACGGATCAGAATGGCAATGATTGACAGCAAAGCAGGTATGAATGCCCACCATGAACCCAGAAACAGCGGAGTGGACAGACTCCAGCCAAAGAATCCCAGATAACCGGGGTGACGGACGAAGCTGTACGGCCCGGTATCGATGACACGGTGTCCCCGCTCGATCTGGATCCGGACCGTTTTCTCGAAGAAGGGATTGACTCCCATGGCCCATGTAAACAGTGCATAACCCGGCAACCATAGCACCAGCCCCACGGGCCATAGCCAGGGGGACATCGATGACCATTCGAAACGCACGGCATCGAATCCCGCGACAATGTAGATCGCCAGGAATACCAGCATGAAGAAAACAAGCCAGAGCTTGTCCCAGAACTTGGTGCCTTTGCCGAGCCGGAGTCGATGTTCGATGACCTCCGGATTCACGCACAGGAGATAGAAGAAGCTGGCAGACAGACTCGTCGTGACTATCCCGAAATAGAGCCAACCTTCCAGCCAGTCGATTCGGCCCGCAGGCCAGAAGAGAATCGCTGCAAAGAACCCCAAGCCGGCCAGGGTGGCGATGAATAGCCGGGTCCTTAATTCTATGTTCCTCATTATTACGACGTCCGTTCCGTATAAGCCACCTGCACTTTACGCAGGTGGACTCATCACGTCTCGGATTTAACATCATGCATCTGGTTTTTAACCAGTCGCTCGGCTGTGCTGCAAACAGTACGCCAATATCATTAACTCGTTGATTACACTGATCAGCAGCGATACACGTACGCGATACATCCGGTACTGATTAGCACAAATTCGGGCACAAAATTAGAAAGACAGGAATCAAGGACCAGCGTAATAGCGTTACAACTTACTGTAACTAATGAAGAAAAATGGCGCGCCCGGAGAGATTCGAACTCCCGACCGCCTGGTTCGTAGCCCGAAAACTTGGACTACATTACTATATTTAACAGTCACTTGCGGCGCTTGCCCTCTTTGATACCGCAGTTGACTTATCAATCACTTACAGTTCACTGTGCACTCGAGTTAGCACAAATCTGGCACAGCTATCGCCATCCCCTTTACCCCATATCGCGCACCTGCCTCAGAATGGGCTCACTGCCTAAATTCCTGAGCACAAACGTCTGCTCACGTCCGAACTGCCGGCGCAAGGCGACCTGCCATTCCTGCGTACTCAGGTCGGAAGGTGGCTGGCTGCGGGAATAGCGCCGTGCTTTTGCGGGCGGCTTACGAGGTTTCGAAGTGGGCATGCGGGATCGCTTGTCATGGAAAGCGGTCATTGTAAAGGTGTCACGTCTGTGCACAAAGACAGGGCACTCACTCAAGGCAGCGCTGCGATCACCCGCCGCACCCATTCAAAGCCGATACGCTCCTGCTCCAGCCGCAGATTGGGACGAATCCGGTTGTCTCGCAACGCGTCGTAAAGCGCGCGCTCCTGCGCGTCGAGCCGGTGCAGATCCCGCTGCGTCGGCTTGTCCTCCATGCCCCAGTGCACCTCGAACGCCATCAGCGTTGCGCGGTCCATCAGCAACGATCGAGCCTGCGGCAGGTGGGCGCGCAACCTGTCGAGGATGGCGAATCCGTGCGTGTCGATATCGCCCCAGTAGTTGACTTCGCAGTGTTGCAGCCATGCACAGCGCACCAACTGCTCGAAGCCGTATCCGGCGCCGAACAGCAGCCAACTATCGGCGACCTGCGGAAAGGCGAGAAAATTGATTTCGTTCTCCGTGATGAACACGCGCCTGACTGCCGGTTGCAGGGTGGAGCAAGTCTCGACGTCGAGCGTGAGATCGGCATCGGCGGCGCCGGGCAGGAGTGCATTCGCCGGATCGAGCGCACGCAGCCGAACCCGCTCCGGCTTGTCACGGAATCCATAGCGCTTCGCAAAGCCGGCCACGCCGACCATCTTTTCATCGATCGCGTTCGGCGGCAGGATCCGGTCCAGCCATTGGCTCAACCCGCCGCGGTGGGCCTCGATGAACTTGCTGTCGACGCCGGGAATGTCGACTTGGCGCAGGAAGACATTCGGCCGTGGATGCACCTCTATCCAGTCGACGACATCCAGCAGCCGCCCCCAGCTTTCGGCCATCGCCAAGGCCTTGTGCGGCTTGGCCGCTACCCAGTCGAGCGTTGTCGGGCGGCGTGCGCGAGTCTGCGCGACCAGCTCGGTGAACCGGCTTGCCTCGGCGCGCTTACCCAGAATGGCCAGCGCAGCGTCGAGACTGTCCACCCAGACCGCCGCGGGCACCTGATTGAACCCCAGCACACGATGACGCAACTCGCGCAGCTCGACGCGGTAATGTGGCAGCGCGCATAGCCCGGCAATCCACTTGCGCACCGCGTCGAACTGTTCGCTCATCTCGGCCGAACTCGGCCCCTTCAGGCTCAGGCGCCGCGGGAACGACGATTCACCGGTCACCAGTTCCGCCAACAGATCGCCCCTGTCCCAAAGCCGCTGCAGCTGAGCCCGCAGCATGGATTGACCGGTCCAGCTCCCTGCGGAACGGCTGATCGGGTTCAAGGCATCGCCCTCGCCTTCTCCTCGCGGTACTCCTCGATCGTCAGGTTGCGCAGCATCGACGCCCGACCGTCCGGGTTGTGGACGAAGCCGACCGCGTCGACGAACGGCTCGATGACGTGGATCTTCTGCAGCGGCGTGACGATCAACAGCTGCAGCTTGAGCTCGGCGAACAGGCGCAGGCCGTATTGCGCGGACTCGTCCGAGCCGCGGCCGAAGGCCTCGTCGATGACGACGAAGCGGAACGAGCGCGAACGCACCACGCCCCATTCGAGACCGAACTGGTAGGCGAGGCTCGCCGCCAGGATGGTATAGGCAAGCTTCTCTTTCTGGCCGCCCGACTTGCCGCCCGAATCCGAGTAGTGCTCGT
>JBATJF010000253.1:0-1855 GCA_049668345.1 Gammaproteobacteria bacterium | reverse complement strand
ATGAGCCGGAAGTCAGAGGGTGGCATGGCCGCGCTCGTGACGGTCGCCGATGGACTGCATTCGCTGGGCAAAACCCTCGGTATGATTGGGATGGAAAAACTGGGCGCACAACTTGCGGAGAAAGAAGGGCAGTTGCGTGAGCTTGCCGCTGCAGATGCCGGTCACGGTGACATGGAGTTCACTGAACTCGCCAACACGCTGGTTGCCGTCGAGGATGCCCTCAGTGACATTGCCGCGCATTCGGGCAACGGTGATGTCAATGCAGACCACGGCAATGCTGTCCTCAGGCAGGGCCAGCAGGCTGTAGTCAATGCAGTCATCGCGGATATTGCCGCTGCCAAGGAAGCCATTAACGACTTCCTGAAGTCCTCGGACGAATTCGGATTGCTGGACCCGGTGCCTGTACTGCTGAACAAGATATGCGGCGGTCTCGAGCTGGTAGACGAGGAACGTCTCGCGGTTGCATCACGACAGGTCAGGAATTTCATCGCCACAGAATTGCTGAAAAACCATCGCCAGCTGAGCGAAGACGAGCTCGACAGCCTGGCTGATGCAATTTGCAGTATAGAGTACTGTGTGGAAGAGCTGGGCGAGAACCACAGGTACGGTGAGCGCGCCATCGGTGTGGCCGTCGAAAGCCTCGAAAAACTGGGTTATGCCGATGCGGGTCTGCACATTTCCGGACTGAATGCTGCGCCTGTCGCGGAGCCGGAACATCTTGCGGAACGGGTCATTGCAGAAGTTCAGCTGCCAGAGCTGCCATCGGACCAGGCACCGGCAGGCGAAATACACGAAACCGGGGAATCGCAGATGGCTGCGCCGGATGTTGCGGCCGAACCCGGGCCAGCCAGTACCGGGCCGGCAGTGGTGGTCAGCGAGGCTGTTGCGGAACCGGTCGCGGCAGAAGTGCAGCAGATTGCGACGCTATCGGACCAGGCCGCGGTTGATGAAATACCCGCTATAGCCGAACTGCAGGTCATTGCGCCGCATGCGGATAGCGAGATTGTCGAGATCTTTATAGAAGAGGCGGGTGAAGTGCTGGACGGGCTCGCCGTCGATATACCCGCCTGGATCGCGAACCCGGATGACCGGGAAGTACTGGCCGATATCCGCCGTGCCTTCCATACCATCAAGGGCAGTGGCCGGATGGTGGGGGCCATGGCGGCAGGTGAATTGGCCTGGGCATTCGAAAATCTGGTCAACAGGGTAATCGAGAATACAGTGCCAGCCAGTCCCGCGGTGCTTGATCTGGTTGGTCAGGCGATGCCGGCGCTGAGGGATCTGGTGGCGCAGGTCAGCAACCCGGATACCATCCTGTTAACCGACGTCAGCGTCCTTGGGAACCGGGCAGTGCACCTCAGCAGGCCTGGCGCACACAACGACGAGCCTGGACACCTGGCCGAGGCAGTTGTGGATCAGCGTGTGCATGATGCTGATACCGGCACTCCGGACGCGGCGATTATGTCTGTGCAGGGCCATGCCGGCGACGGGGTATCTGTTGATCTGGCAGGGATGATTGCAGAACCGGAAAGCCCGGATGCTGCTGCGCAGGAACAGGAGCCTGCTGCGATATCAGTTATTGAACTGACAGATGTCGATGACGCAGTCCGCCTGGCGGGTGAAGAAACACTGCTTGATGAAGAGGAAATGCACGAGGCTGTCGGGCCGATTGTACATGATGTTTCCGTGCATGCGGGTGAAGTCGCAGCTGCTGCTGGCAGTGACGCAGACCTGCCTGTACTAAGGCAGGACGCAGACCCGGAAATAGTCGAGATATTCCTCGAAGAAGCAAGCGGGGTACTGGCATCGATTTCGCTGAATATCCCGGAATGGATTCAGCAACCGGAGAATACCG
>JBATJF010000252.1:0-8751 GCA_049668345.1 Gammaproteobacteria bacterium | reverse complement strand
TGCCTGCCGCTGGTACGGACGGCGCGCAACTGGAAGACGTAGGCCAGCAGCTGCGCCACGGCGACATACAGCCCGGCCGGGATTTCCTGGCCGATGTCCGCGTTGTAGTACAGCGCACGGGCCAGCGGCGGGGCCTCGACGATGGTTACGTTACTGGCGACGGCGACCTTGCGTATTTCGGCGGCGATCAGATCGGCACCGGAGGCGACCACCCGCGGCGCGCCCGTTCCCTCCTGGTCATAACGCAGTGCAACGGCGTAGTGCGTCGGGTTGGTCACCACGACATCCGCGGTCGGCACATCCTGCATCATGCGCTGCTGCGCCATGCGCCGCTGCACGGCGCGAATGCGGCCCTTCAGTTCCGGACTGCCCTCGGTCTGCTTGCTCTCGTCCTTGATTTCCTGCTTGGTCATCTTCAGCTTGTTGGCATGGTCCCAGAGCTGGAACGGCACATCCGCCGCGGCGATCAGTATCAGCACCGTGCTCATACCCACGAACGACCAGCCGATGATGTGCGCGGCATGCTGCAGGCCGGCTTCCAGCGGCTCGTTGCCCAGTAGGAACAGCTCGTCGGCGCGCTGCTTGAGCAGCAGATAGCACACCACCGCCACGACCAGGAATTTCAGGAATGACTTCAGCGCCTCGACCGGGGCACGCATCGAGAAGATGCGACCGAGGCCCTTGACGGGGTCGAGCTTGCCGAAATTCAGCGCCAGCGCCTTGGGACTGAAGGACCAGCCACCCAGCGCCATGGGCGCCATCAGCGCGACCATGAACAGCAAGAGCAGGAACGGCGCAAACGCCAGACCCACCTCGACCAGCACCTGCCCGAGAAACGGCGACAGTGTCAACGGGTCGAACAGGCTGTCACGCGTACGGGTAAATGCCGCCGCCATCTGGCGCGCCAGGCCCTCGGTCATGACACCGCCGAAGGCCAGCAGGCCGCCGGAAGAGGCCAGCATCAGCAACACGGTATTGAGATCGCGCGAGCGCGGGACCTGGCCCTTTTCACGGGCATCCTGAATGCGTTTGGGGGTGGCGCGTTCGGTACGCTCCATGCCGCTTTGCTCAGCCATGCATCACCCTCCCGCCAGCAGCGAACGCAGCAGGTCGAAGGCATCCAGCGTGAGGTTAGACACATGCGGTGTCATCCCCGGCAGGCTCACCATGATCACGATAAAGCCGGCGCCCATCATGACCGGAAAACCCACACCGAAAATATTCAGCTGCGGCGCGGCGCGGCTCATCACGCCGAACGCGAGGTTGATCAGCAGCAGGGCGGAGATCCCGGTCAACGCGATCAGCACGGCACCGGCAAACATGCGCCCGCCCCAGTTGACGATATCCCACAGCCCCGCCGAGGACAGCCCGATCACGCCGACCGGCAGGGTCTGGAAACTGTCGACCAGTATCTGCACCAGCAACAGGTGTCCATTCAGTGCGAGGAAGATCAGCGTAGCCAGCGTCAGGTAATACTGCGCGATCACCGGCACCTGCACGCCGTTCTGCGGATCCACCGCTGTCGCGAAGCCGAGGCCCATGCTCATGGCGATCGACTGCGCCCCGATCACGATCGCCGAAAACGCCATCTGCAGGATGAAGCCCATGGCCACACCGATCAGCAGCTGTTGCGCGCTGATCAGCAGGCCCTGCGCGCTGAGCGGATCGATGGCCGCCACATCCTGCGACACCATCGGCGCCATCATCAGCGCCAGCACCAGCGCCAGCGCCAGCCGAACGCGTACCGGCACCATGCGTGCGCCGAACACCGGCGCCGCCACCAGCATGGCACCGATGCGCATGAACGGCCACAGGAAGGCGGCCACCCAGGCGCTCAGTTGCATGCTGCTGACAGTGATCATCGCCGGTTTCCGTTCAGCCGATCAGGTTCGGGATGTTCTCGAACAGGCGCCGCGTGAAATCCACCACCAGGTGGATCATCCAGGTCCCGGCGAACATCAGCATCGTCGCAATCATGGCCAGCTTCGGTATGAAACTGAGGGTCATTTCCTGGATCTGGGTGGCGGCCTGGAACATGCCGACCAGCAGGCCGACGGCCAGCGCCGATCCCAGTATGGGCGCCGACATGAGTATCGTGATCTTGATGGCCTCCTGTCCGATCAGAATTACACTTTCCGGTGTCATCGCAACTCTCTCCGTGAGTCAGCCTGCACAGCCATACAACGGCCGCCTAGACATAGAAACTCGAGGCCAGCGTGCCCATGATCAGGGCCCAGCCATCGACCAGTACGAACAGCATGATCTTGAACGGTAGCGAGATGATCATGGGCGACAACATCATCATGCCCATGGACATCAGCACACTGGCCACCACCAGGTCGATGACCAGGAACGGAATCAGCACCAGGAAGCCGATCTGGAAGGCGGTCTTCAGTTCACTGGTCACGTAGGCCGGGACCAGCAGCGAAAACGGTACCGACTCACGCGATTCCAGTGCATCCTCCGCGTAGTGTGCGATATCGGCGAACATACCGAGATCGGATTCACGGGTCTGGTCCAGCATGAATCCGCGCAGCGGGGCGGCACCCTGCGCCAGGGCCTGCTCCGTCGTGATCTGTTCATCGAGATACGGCTTCAGGCTCTCGTCGTAGATCTTGCCGAACACCGGCGACATCACGAACAGGGTCAGGAACAGCGACAGTCCGATCAGGATCTGGTTGGAGGGCGTCTGCGCCGTACCCAGCGCCTGGCGCAGGATAGCGAGCACGATGATGATGCGCGTGAACGAGGTCATCGAGATCAGCGCGGCCGGCAGCAGCGAGAGCGCCGTCATCATCGCCAGCACCTGGATGCTCACCGACCAGGTTTCGCCCCCGCCGCTGGCCGGCGCCATCGTCACGGCCGCCAGCCCGGGCGCCGCGACAGCCGTTCCGCACGGCAAGACCAGCATCAGCAACAGCATTCCGGCAAGCACGGCGAACGTTTTCATGTCTGCTTCTCCCCGCCCATCACCTGCTTCAGGCGCTCAGCAAAATTGACCGGCGCGGTTTCCGCCTGCGCCGCCGTCACGACTTTTTCATCCAGTACATGCACACGGTTGACCCGGCCCGGCGCCACGCCCAGCAACACCTGGGTATCACCGACCTGGACCAGTACGATGCGTTCGCGTGCGCTGAGTGCAATGCCGTCGATGACACGCAGGGTGCCATGCGCCGAGGAACGCAGGCCGCCGGCACGTTTCATCAACCACGCCAGGCCGACGATGCAGACCAGCACGATGGCCAGGCCGGCAAGAAACTGCAGCATGAAGGCGCCGTCCATGACCTCGCTGGCCATGCCGATCGGCGACGGGGCCTTTTCGGCAGCCTGCAGCGGTCCGACCACCGGCAACGCCGGCAACAGGCCGGCTGCCCGACGCCACAGAGGATTGACCGACATTCTGCGCATGGACATCATCCCGTTACTTGAGTGTGTTGACCCGCTCGGCCGGACTGACGACATCGCTGAGGCGGACACCGAACTTGTCGTTCACCACCACTACCTCGCCGTGCGCCACCAGTGTGCCGTTGACCAGTACGTCCAGCGGTTCGCCGGCCATGCGGTCCAGTTCCACGACCGAACCGCGCGCCAGCTGCAGCAGGTTCTGGATGCTGATTTTCGAACGTCCGATTTCCATGGACAGCGTGACCGGTATATCGAGAATCACGTCCAGGCTGGTTTCGCCCTTGTGCGCGGCAGCGGCCTCCTCGCCGAGTTCCTGGAAGGCGGCACGCTCGTAATCCGTGCCACCCTGTGCTGTGCTTTCATTCGTATCGGGAGCGGCCTGCGCCGGTGTTGCGGCGGCGCCGGCAGCGTCCATGTCCTTACCTTCTGTCTGTTCACTCATGATGTGCTCCTGCTATTTATTGCGCCGTGATTTGTCATTGCATTCGACATCGGTCTCTACCTTGACCGCGTTATGCTCCCTGAAGACCCCGAACTGCCCCCTGAACAGCGGCACATCGCCGACATGCAGGGTCACCTGGCCGGGCATGCTCACCGGGATAATGTCACCGGGCCGCATGCCGATTACGTCGCGCAGGGTCAGCGCGGTCTCCGCCATGCGGCCGTAGATCTCGACCTCCGCATCCTGCAGGTTCTGCTGCAGGGCGTGCAGCCACTGTTCGTAATTGGCCGACATGCTCTTGCGCTGCCCGCCGTCCAGCAGGTCGCGGACCGGCTCGATCATCGACACCGGCAGGCCGATGTGAAATTCGCCGCCGCTGTCCTCGAATTCCATGCGGAAGCTGGAAATGATGAGCATCTCGCGCGATCCCGCCAGCGACGAGTACTGCGGGTCGGCCTCGGCCCGGATAAAGCGCGGGTCCACCACCAGCACCTTTTCCCAGGCGCCGGCGAGATCCCGCAGGGTCTGGTTCAGGACCAGCTGGATAACGCGGTTTTCGGTCGGAGTGAACTCGCGTCCGATCATCTGGTTGCGATACTTGCCGGAGCCGCCGAAATAGATGTCCACGACACTGAACACCAGCGCCGGGTCCAGCACCACCAGCGCCTCGCCGGCGAGCGGATTGAGATTGATGAAATTCAGGCTCACCGGCAGCCCCAGGCTGTGGATGTAGTCCGTGGTGCGGACCGTCTGCAGGCCTTCCTCGGAAATTTCGACGCTGCGTTGCAGCATCTGCTCGAAGCCGTCTTCCAGCTGGCGCACGAAGCGCGCATTGATCTTCTCCAGCACCGGCAGCTGGCCGCGTACGATATGATCCTGGTCGGTCAGATCATAGGGCACCACCTCGCCCCTGGGGACCGGCGGTGCGCCGGCGACCTCGCCGGCCGCAACGCCGTCCATCAGGGCATCGACTTCCTCTTCGGAAAGAATTTCGTTCTCGCTCATGGCGGCTAGTGCACCATAGCGGACGGCACCCGGACCAGGCGTACCGGTTCATCGGTATGGAGAGCACCGGGGAGTTCCGCACGCTGCGCCCTTCCGGGTACCGCGACAGGGCCGTCCGCGGCCGATATGGCCGGATCAGCTGCAACAGCGCGAGTGGAGCGGTCAGCGCCACTGTCGCCACGCGGCGCCAGCACCACTGCCATGACAGAAAGAACGATCTTCTTCATAAGCATCCTGCTTGCGTACTTCATCCATGAATCCAGTTACAGTTTGCGATCGCTCGCTGCGGCTGGCGTCTGGTTCAGGTAATGCAATTGCCATGCCAGTGTTACAAAAACTATTTCCTCTTTAATTTCATGTGATTAAAAATGCTAACAAATCATATGCCGGGAATGTGGCGCTACAGCTTTGGCAGGCGGCAAAGGATTGCCGGGATTCCGGCAGGCTGGCGGCAAGGATTTGCAGGCAAAGCAGGCCACCGCCAGCCGGCATATCAGCGCCGTACCGTCCTGGCGGCATCACGGACACAGCGCCATGGCGGCGCGCGGCCAGATGCGAAATCACCGCGGTGCAGCACCGCAGTCGGCTGCCGATCCGTCATGACCGAATCGATAGCCCGTTGAAAATCATTGCCCTGCGCGCGTCGCGCGGGTGTTCACCGCGCGCTTGACGGCCGACCGGGATCGGGCAAGCCTCCGGAATGCACTGCGCTTCCGCCATCACCGCAACTCCCGCGCGGCCAAACCGACGGCGGCAGACGCACGACAGACTGCCCGCTCCAACGATATGGCATGCGTCTTGCAATGTTTCATTCGTCAACACAGCGAACTTTCAGGGACATGAAAATTTATCAGGCCTACATGGATGTGGAGCAACGGGCATTCGTCTGCGACGAAGCCATCCCGTTTGATGCCTCGGCGAACTGCGCGCCCGGCACGCGGGAATACGAACTGTTCAAGCGGTTGCATGCCGATCCGGCCAACCGCGACGGCAATGAACCCTGGGGACTGGTGTCCTGGAAGTTCGAGCACAAGGCGCCGGTCAGCTTCCGTGACTTTCATGCCTTCTGCCGCTCGGCCTTCGACACGGGCGCCGACTGTGCGTTCATCAATCCCATGATCGGCAACGAGGCGGTGTACGCCAACGGCTGGGAACAGGGCATTCACTGCAATCACAAGGGTATCGATAAGGTGGCCTATTTTCTCAATGAGCAGATGGGCATACGGATCTCCTCGGTCAACGACATCAACACGTTCGCCTTCTGTAATTACTTCGTGGCCAACCAGCGTTTCTGGGACGCCTATTTCGACTTCATCGAACGTGCGCTCGCATTACTGGACGCTGAAGCGCTCAGCAGGACCGAGGTCGGTCTAATTTACAGTGGCAGTGGACATTACGAGCGGGATGCCAGCGCATCCATGCGAATTTTCGTCATCGAACGGCTATTCTCGTCCTTCCTGCTGCAGCAGGATGCGTTCCGTGTCTGCGCCTGGTCACCGTCTGCGACCGAGTACGAGAGCAAGTTCGGCGTGCGTATTGGAGAACTGCTATGGAACCTCTCCCGAGTCAAGCGACTCGCCATAGGGACAAACGATCCGTCGCTTTACAAGCTCTGGGACAGGCAGCGCACGGCATTGCTGGCAAGCTGGCATATAAACATCATCTGGAACCTGGATGACCCGCTGACCATGCCACTGACCCGTGATTATCAGGCATTCAGGAATTTGTGTGACCAGCTGTTTACCGACAAGCGCGACACAGCAACACCCTTGCAGCTGCAGCGAATGGCGCCCTGATTGCCGTGATATTTCGCCACCTGCGGAAAATTCAATGCGCACAACAGAAAACACGACGCGCCCGAAAACCTGTGGAGTAACCAGAATATGGCACCGTTAATCATCTGTGGCATGCACCGCTCCGGCACCTCACTGATCTGCCGGTCTCTGGAACAACTCGGGCTTTTTGTCGGCCAGGAGAAAGAACACAACCATGAAGCGGTGTTCTTTCAGATGCTGAACCAGTGGATGTTCGAGCAGCTCGGCGCCAGCTGGGACAACACCTACAACATGCGTTTTTTGAATGACGAACTCGCCGGATATTTTCATGTTGTCATCAACAATGTAATGAGCAGTTCTACGGCAACGACCTATACGGGGCCCGACCCGCAACACCGCACACTGTTTACGCCTGGCAACGCAATTCTCTGGGGCTGGAAAGACCCCAGAAACACATTCACTGCAAGCATCTGGGCCACGCTGTTCCCGGGCGCAAAACTGTTGCATGTGTGCCGTAACCCGCTGGATGTAGCGGACAGCCTGCGACGACGCGAGCATGAAATACTCGAATACAACAAGACAATACTGGCACAGATGCTGCCCGAGCAACTGGACGGAGCAATGCAGTTCCAGCAGTCACCCCGGCTGTTTCATCTCGAGGAAGGCCTTGCCTTGTGGGAGGAATACACGACCCGGGCACTCGCACTTGAAACAGAGTTCGGTGCACGGGCTCTGCGCATCCGCTACGAGGATGTTCTCGCCGACCCGGCAAACGAACTGGCACGGATTGCCGATTTCGCAGGCCTTGCACCGGCAACCGAACAACTGGCGACGGCGGCCAGCCAGGTGAATCCGGACCGGCGCTGCGCATTCACCCGCAGCGCGGAGCTGCTATCGGCATATCGCGACTACCGGCATCGGGATGTCATGCGCATGCTTGGCTATGACGACCTGGACGACTGCGCGAGTCACAGCGCCGCATAAACGTACGAGCCATGCCGGACGCCTACTGCATCTGGATTGTGACGCCACCGGGTTACGCGCATTCCGGTGCCTTCAGAGAAGTCGCCCTCGGCCTGCAGGGCGGATTCCGCGAACTCGGCATCCATGCCCCCGTTGTCACGGCGCGGGAACGCATCAAGGGCAAGGCCATCGTGCTGGGTGCCAACCTGCTGCCGGGCATGCCGGGTGTGAAGGCGCCGGGCAAGAGCGTCCTCTACAACCTTGAACAGATCACGCCCGGCTCCGAGTGGCTGACCGGCGCCTACCTGAAACTGCTGCGGCGTCACCGCGTCTGGGATTACAGCCGCTACAACATTGCACAGCTGGAGCAACTGGGCGTCCGCGATCCCGTGCATTGCCCGATCGGCTTCAGCGAGCGCCTGTGCCGGATCGATCCCGCGCCGGACAGGGACATCGACGTGCTGTTCTACGGCTCCATGAACGAACGGCGGCTGCAGGTCCTGGAAGCACTGGTCCGCGCCGGACTCAGGGTCGAAACGCTGTTCGGGGTCTATGGCGAACAGCGAGACGCCGTGATCGCGCGCAGCAGGATCGTGCTGAACATTCATTACTACCCGGCGAAGATATTCGAGATCGTGCGCATTTCCTACCTGCTGGCAAACCGGGTCTGCGTCGTCTCGGAGGCATCCCCCCCGGACAGTGCGCTCGCGTCCGTTCAGGACGGCATTGTCCAGGCACCGTACGAACGGCTGGCCGAAACCTGTCGGGAGATGATCGCGAGCGGCGCATGGGAAGACGTTGCCCGCCGGGGTTACGAGGTGTTCGCGGGCAACCGGCAGTCCGGTCACCTGCAGGCGGCGCTGGACGCCGGCGCCAGGTAGTAGCACCTCGCCGGGATGCAACCGGCAGGTGCAACCGCTGCAGCAGCAGCGCGGCCTGTACAGTCCGCGCAACCGGCGCCGTCAAATCGGCCGGACGCGACCGACTGCTACTGCATGACGAAATTGCTGAAGTAGACCGCCTCGACACCGGGGCTGCCGGTCAGGCGTTCCAGGGTCGAGCGTATCTTCTCCAGGATCTGTGCACGGAAGGCTTCCTTGCCTTCGATGCTCATGAGGTCTTCTTCCTGCTGCATGCTGAACAGCAGCAGCACGGCATCGC
>JBATJF010000251.1:0-5658 GCA_049668345.1 Gammaproteobacteria bacterium | reverse complement strand
CTGCCACACAGGTCAGCGACCATGTGGCACCGGCAAGGCCGGCACAACGGGGGCATGGCAAAGCGCTTCAGGAGTACCGCGGCTGTACTTGCCGCATGGCCTGGCAACATGCGGTACAGCGAATAGTCATTCACAAGTACCACGATGGCAGCCATCAGCCCTGGCACCTCGCCTTGCCGGCCTGCGCC
This sequence comes from Gammaproteobacteria bacterium, assembly GCA_049668345.1. Classification (GTDB taxonomy): domain Bacteria; phylum Pseudomonadota; class Gammaproteobacteria; order UBA9214; family UBA9214; genus UBA9214. The sequence continues at coordinate 5,470 of JBATJF010000251.1, read as the reverse complement.
GGAACCGCGCTGCCAGCAGCACAAGGCCGGAACCGAACAGAACACCGGCTGCCGGCACCGGGATTGCGGCCGGCGGGGTCTGACCGAAGCGGATGTTGTCCAGGCCGATATTGTCCTGGTTACCGGCCGCGATGTTGCCGATGTCGATCTGGATCAGCAGCTGCGCGGCGGTCAGCGGAGTGGAAAAATCGAACGCCGTATGCCGTGACCCGTTGAAATCACCCTCGACCAGCACATTGGCCTGCGAAAACAGCAGTGTGCCATCGCCGGATATATTGACGGCATTGATGGTGTAATCGGCATTGGCCCAGCCGGCAAGATCGAAGTGATAGAGCTGCACCTGAAAACCGGGGTCAGCCGTCAACAGGACATCCAGCGTGTTGGAACCGGCGCCGGACTGGGGTGACCTGGCAAACAGGACATTGATCAGGTCGCCGAACTGGGTAGTCCAGAGGCTGACGCCGGCGGCCGACATGTAATCGGCCGTTATGTTGGGCGTAAACCCCTCGCCGCCATTGCCATAGGTGAACTGGCCACCGGTCACGTCCATCGGCGAACCTGTCACGTGATCACCGTAATCCTGCGGCACAACGGCGCCGGCCACGATCGGCACCACGGTCGAACCGGTTGCGCTGCGTGACTGGTCGAATACCAGGATGGTGGCGTCGCTGTTCCCTGCCAGAGCACACCCGGCTGCCAGCAACAGGACCAGCCGGAACCACCGCCTGACAGCGTCCACCCACGTGTTGTCCGGCGATCCGCTGCCGGCCGGGCAAACAGGCCGAGAGCGTGTTTCATTTTTCATGTCGTTATCCTCCAGCGAACACCCAAAGGAAAATCCTGTCCTAGCTGACAGTCATATACCCAGCGTATACGAGAAAAATGAAAAATGAAGGGGAAGGCCGGCAGTGGGGAACGCATCGATATTACAATGATCTCCCGGCAGCCACAGGGCTGCTTGCCGGGATATCCGGATCGCCACAGATGTGTGCAGCCGCCCCTGTTCACCGCGCATCATCCGGCAGCCAGCCACCTGTCGCCTGCAACGGCCGCTCATCACCCGCTGCATTCACCCACAGCGCGATGCCCAGGCGTTTTGCAACAGCGGCATCGATGGCGGGCAGCACGACTAGCCAGCGGCCATCACGCGAGGCATGTACGTCGTGCGTGAGCGCCACGAACTCCTGTCGTAGTGTGCGATTGCGATTCTCACCGCGCGCGACGCGGGTGTCGATGCCGAATCCCAGCAGGGCGACATGCAGTTCCAGATTTCTGCCGTCAGGCGGGAACGCGGCCGAGACAGTGTTGCCGTCGATCGTGACACCGAGCCTGCCCGGCTCGCGGTCGGAAGCACGCGGCGACAGGCGCAATATCCAGCCACGCCATTCCTGGCCATTGAGGAAAAAACCGGGCGTGTACACGCTGCGCGCCCGGCCGGCGCGGACATGCCCGCGCTGGCGCTCGCCGCTGGCGCTGCTGGCGAACGGGTCCTGCCAGCCGAGGTAATCCCAGTAGTCGACGTGTAACGCGACCGGCACGACCTCGTTCCACAGGCGTGCATCGTCGACCCAGTCGTTCAGCCAGCGTTCGGCCGGCGGACAGCTGCTGCAACCCTGCGAGGTATAGAGCTCCAGCAGGCTGACCTGCCGCGTGCCGCTATCGAGCACCAGCGCTTCGCCAAACGCCGGCACACACATCACGAGCAGCAAGGCTGCCTGCAACCGGTTGATGACAACGGACACGTAGTACACCCTGCTGTTTGCCGCTACACTGTGTTGACCCTGTCCAACCACGTGAGTTCAGCATCATGAAAGCCACCGCCGAATTACAGGTCATTCCACTGGGCACCGGCGTCTCGGTGCGCGCCGAGGTGACGCGCATCGTTGGCCTGCTCCAGCAGTACGACTTCATCCTGGAAACCCATGCCTCGGGCACCGATATCGAGGGCGAACTTGACGACATCCTGGCCGCCGTGCAGAAAATCCATGAAACCCTGCATGCCGAGGGCAGTGTGCGCCTGATCAGCTACCTCAAGCTGGAAACCCGCACCGACAAGGTGCCGACGCTCGCAGGAAAGAGGCTTTAGGATATATTTCAACAGGTTAACGACTTACCGGGACGCATTTTTCGCAATCGGCCCTGTACATCCCGACAGGGAACGGGTAAAACAATCCACAGAACCTTAATAACAAGGCAAGGCTGCTCCTCCCTGTCCTATACTTTGATTCAATAACAAGGACCCGGGCGGACAGAGTGGTAACCCGGTATGACAACCTGCACGATCCAGTCTGTAAGCGGCCACTTTGGCCGTCTGCTGCCGCTGCTGGCAGCCCTGTTGCTGACGCCCGCACTGGCAGCACCCGACACGAAAATCAGCGAGATCCTGCACGCGAGCGTGGCAGATATCCGTGCCGGCCAGAATGTCGTCATTAAAACCTCCAGCATCGCTTCCGCCATCGTGCTGCCGGCGCTGTATGCGAAACGCGATTACGCACCGGTATGGTCCAACCCGGCTTCCGTACTCCAGCTGCTCAGCGCCATCGAACAGGCCGACCGGGATGGCCTTGACCCCGCGGATTACAACCTCGATACCCTCAAGCTGCTGCTGGAGCGCAACAACGAAACCGGCGATGCAAACCCGGAACGCACCGCCGACCTCGACCTGCTGCTGACCGACAGCCTGATCCGGCTCGGTTACCACCTGTTCTTCGGCAAGGTCGATCCGGAGGAACTCGATTCCGACTGGAACATGACGCGCTACATCGAGGACCTCGAAGCGCTGCTGCAAAAGGACGACGCCATCGAACTCGGCCGGGTCGATGCCTTGCTGCAATCGCTGATGCCGCAATCCCGCACCTACCAGCGCCTGAAACAGGCCCTGGCAAGCTATCGACTCTACCAGCAACTGGGCGGGTGGCAACCGGTGCCGGACGGACCGGCACTGAAGGCCGGCATGTCGGACGAACGCGTGCCGCTGCTGCGCGCACGGCTGATCGCCACGCACGATCTGGCCACCCAGGACATGTTCCTGCCGACCTTCGACGATGCCGTCGAGGCGGGCGTGAAACGCTTCCAGCGCCGCCACGGACTCGAGGCCGATGGCGTGGTGGGACAGAAGACCCTGACCGAACTGAACGTGCCGGTCGAGTCGCGCATCGCGCAGCTCCGCGCCAACCTCGAGCGCGCGCGCTGGATGCTGCATGACCTGCCGGACACCTACGTCATGGCGGATATCGCCGGTTTCAATGTCCGCCTGTTCCGCAACGACGAAGTCGTATGGGAAACGCGCGCCGTGGTCGGTCAGCCCTTCCGCATGTCACCGGTCTTCCGGTCGACACTGACCTACCTCGATCTCAACCCGACCTGGACGGTGCCGCCGACGGTGCTGGACAAGGACCTGCTGCCGGAACTGCGCAGGAACCCGGACCACCTGGCCGAGAAGGGCATGCAGGTCATCGACTACCAGGGCAATCCGGTCGATGCGCGCAACATCGACTGGAACCGCTATAACGGCCACAGTTTCCCGTGGCTGATCCGGCAGAAACCCGGCCCGAAGAACGCGCTTGGCCGCATCAAGTTCATGTTCCCCAACCGGCATTCGGTCTACCTGCACGACACACCCGGCAAGTCGCTGTTCGCGAAACCGGAACGCGCCCTGAGTTCCGGCTGCATCCGCATCGAGCATCCCTACGACCTGGCCGAGCTGCTGCTCGCGGGCAACGCGGGCTGGGATCGCAGGCACCTTGAACGGGCCATCGATACCCTGCAGACACGCACCGTCAGCCTGGAGCAACCGGTGACCATCCTGCTGATGTACTGGACGGCATCGGTTGACGAGGACGGCACGGTCCTGTTCAGACGTGACATCTACGAGCGTGACCCGCCGATCATCCGCGGCCTGGGCGAACCATTCCGCTTCCGCGAGCGGGAAATCATCCGCGGTCCGCTGCAGATGACAGCATTGCACTGATCGCCCGGCAGATCACGCCACGCGGCGGGGTGCCGCTCAGGGCACGTTCTTCCTGCCGGTGATCATGGCCCGGACCAGGTTTTCGCCATGCACCCGGCTGGCGACGACGACACCCGCGATATGAATCACGATCAGCAGCACGGTGAGATTGGCGCAGACTTCGTGCAGCTCCTCCCAGAACTCCTGCTCCGGCGAGTGCTCGCCGTCCTCGCCATGGCCCTCGTGTTCGTCATCGTCGGCATAGGCCGGCGCGACCAGCGTGACCTCGACGTTGCCCGCGGCCAGCGGACCATGCCCTTGCAGGCCGTAATACTTCAGCCCGGTCCAGGTGGTCAGCGCCAGGGACACCAGCAGCATGACGATCATCCAGCCGCCCGCCGGGTTGTGGCCGGTGAAATGCTCCGGCTTCCCGGCAAACAGGCCCTTGAGGTACTGCACGGTGCGGCGCGGCGAGAAGATGAAATCGCTGAAGCGGGCATAGCGGGTACCCATGAACCCCCAGACGACCCGGAATACCAGCAGGCCGAGGATGTAGTAACCGGCGTAGATCTGGACCTGGCTCTCCTCCTCGCCGGTGAGGTAGGCGATGATGAACGCGGCCACCAGCGTCCAGTGGAACAGCCGCACCAGCGGGTCCCAGACCCGAACCTGATTATCAGTCATGACCCAACTCCGTATAATTGAACAAGCTGCCGGGCAGTATGATGCGCGGTCGACCCGATTACATCCGGCAAACGCCGCATCCCGTGGCTTACGGGGCATTTGCCGCATGCCTGATGCACCACGAAACCGCCACGCACGGTACCCACAACATGTTCTACATAAAAGAAAAACTACTCATCGCCGCGCTGTCCGTCATCATCCTCGGCAACCTGTATGATTTCGTCACCGATTTCGGCCACGGTGCATCCGTACTGCACCTGCTGGAGGAGGCGGTTGTCATCGTGGTGTCGGGCGCGCTCATGCTCTGGTTACTGGCCGACCTGCGCCGGCAGCGCCGCGAGCTCGAACAGCTACGGCACGAGCTTGCCGCGCACCGCCATCCTGCCACCGCTCCGCCACCGGCGGTGGCCGAGGCACGCCGGCGAGTCGGCGGCCTCATCCAGGCCCAGTTCCGCGACTGGGACCTGACCGACAGCGAGCAGGAGGTTGGACTGCTGTTGCTCAAGGGCCTGAGCTTCAAGGAAATCGCCGCCCTGCGCCAGACGCAGGAAAAGACCGTGCGCGCGCAGGCCTCCGGCATCTACCGCAAGTCCGGGGTCACCGGCCGGCATGCCTTCGCAGCCTGGTTCATCGAGGATTTTTTGTAGACGGGAGAAAAATCACGAAAAGAAACTCGCGCAGAGACGCAGAGCAATCAGATACAGCACTGTCTAGGAGCCTGTCCGAGTAATCTGCGCGTAGCGAGGCGCGTGGGATTTCGAGGACAGATTTTCGATCCTTTGAGGAGCATAGTAGGCACTCTGTGACGAAAAGGATCGGAAATATGGACCGAAAGAA
>JBATJF010000250.1:0-12606 GCA_049668345.1 Gammaproteobacteria bacterium | reverse complement strand
ACACCCTGAAAAGTGCCTGGCCCGGCATCGAATCCATGCCGCACGGCCACACCACCCTGCTCGTCGCCCTGGAGGAATCGCTGTTCGGGCAGCAGACGATTATCATTCGCGGCGCGCAACCCGAACTCGCGGCCTGGCAGGCGTCAGCCGCACGCGGCTATGCGCCGCGCCGGCTGACGCTGGCCATACCGGATGCGGCCAGCGCACTGCCGGGCGAGCTGGCGGCACGCCAGCCACAGGGGCATTCGGTTGCCTACATTTGCAGCGGCATGACCTGCGGTGCGCCGGTCAGCGACCGGGATGAATTCGAACGATTGCTGGACACCGCTGCGTACCGGACGGATGGACCCGCGGAATAGCGTGATGCTGCCAGGTAATATTGACAGCGTCACCCCGGCCCTTGTACTGATCTGACTGGAGAACGAAACCCATGAGCGACACCATCCAGATACTGCAACTGCCCGGCGCACAACTGGCATCCATCGAACAGGACGGCAACACCTTCACCCTGCATTTTTCGCGGCTGGAGCTGATCCAGGAAATGGAAGGCGCCTTCGAGGATTCCCTGTGGACACAGGCGGTCGATCTGGTAGTCCGGGATGCCACGCTGGAAGGCACGCTGCCGGACTGTCCCTGCATCATCGGGGGTGGCGACCTGAAAGACAATATCTACACCTACCGTAACCATGCGCCGCTCCCGATAAAATGGCGCGGCGAGGTAGGCTGCAGGCTTGTGCCGGTGGGAACGGATCGGGAATTCACCCTGCACGCGACGGGCATGGTTGCAATACAACTGGACCATCCGCGCTATATCAAACACATAAAAAAGGACACGCGGGCGACATAGACGGGGAACACATCCCTGTTGCAGCGCACGATAACCAGGCCCGGTCACGGCTGCATTTAGTACATATGTATTAGTACGTAAGTACTACCCTAACCCCGGCGCATGGATTTCATTCCCTTTCACTTGCGGCTGATCAATAATCCATGTCAATTCATAGGCATAATTATTGCCATGCGCTGCCGCACACCGATAATAAAGCACAGCAGCTAGCCAGCCTGGCGCCCGGGGACGTAGTGAAAGAGAACCTGAAAATCCTGATCGCGGACGACCACAACCTGGTGCGTGTGGGGCTCAGGATCGCCCTGTCCGGACTGCCGGCCAGGCCGTTACCGATCGAAGCAGCATCGGCCGCAGAGGTACGCGAGGTGTTGTCGGCACATCCGGATATCGACCTGGTCGTGCTGGACCTGCAAATGCCCGACGTCAGTGACCTGGACCTGCTGACGGAACTGTGCAACACGTGGCCTGACATACCGGTAGTGGTCGTTTCAGCCAACGAGAATTGCCGCGTCATGCAGCGCGCCATCGAACACGGTGCGGCGGGTTTTATTCCCAAGAGCGTCGCCAATGGCGTACTGGTCAGTGCCTTGCAACTGGTGCTGTCCGGCGGTGTATACATTCCGTCCGAACTGTTCGGCAGTGGTGACATGGATTCCCCGTCAGCCGGCAGGGAAGGCATGGCTGGCGGCATGCCGGTCAGACGGGAGACCTTCACGGTCCGGCAACTGGATGTACTCGAACTCATGGCAGGCGGTCACTCGAACAAGTCGATTGCCAACCAGCTCGGGCTGTCGGAGCACACTATCAAGATCCACATCTCGGCGATCCTCAGGATTCTCGATGTCAACAACCGCACGGAGGCGGCAATTGCCTGCAGAAAGCTGGAGCTGTTCAGTCCAGACTGATCCGGCACCGCAGGACGGGCGACATCACTTTCTCCCGGACATGCACAGGGATGCTACCCTGCCGCCGGTCCGGGCATGAACCAGGCAAACCGGGGGGCCGGGCATGACACGACCGAAACTGCGTTCCCGACATGATGCTCTGCGGCATTCCGTAGCGCTGTTGCTGCTGTACATGGCCGCGGCGCCGGACACGGCCCTGCCAGGCACGGTGTACGACCCGGGCACAGCCGTGTCACCGGAAACCGAGCAAGACTTTACCGGTGCTATCGATACCGTAATCTCGGCCACGCGCATTCGCCAGCCACTGACCGAGTCGCCCGCCTCGGTCACCATTATCGATCGTGACACCATCGTCGCCTCCGGTGCCATCGAGGTCGCCGACGTGCTGCGGCTCGTGCCGGGCATCCAGGTGGCCTACCCGCAGGGCAACCAGCTTGCCGTCACCTACCATGGCTTCGGTGACGCCTTCCCGCGCAGCATGCAGGTGCTGATCGATGGCCGTTCGATCTACCAGCCATCGTTTGCCGACGTGGACTGGCTGTTCCTCGGCATCGTGCTGGAGGATATCGAGCGCATCGAGGTCATCCGCGGGCCGGACAGCCCGCTGTACGGATCGAATGCGGTTTCCGGCGTCATCAATATCATCACCCGGCTGCCCTGGCAGGACCGGAGTACGGCGGCTCGTCTCACCGCCGGCGACCTGGACACACGGCACGGCATGCTCCGGCACGGCGGCCGGCACGGCGCCCTGGACTACCGTATGACGCTGAATTACCAGGAAAACAGCGGTTTTCAGGGTGACCTCAATTCCACCAACGACGGACGGCAGCTGGGCGGCGTCTCGTTTCGCGGCGTGTGGAACCCGCGCCCGAGCGATGAATTCGATATCCAGCTCGGCTACGCGGCCGGCGACCTGGGCGGCGGCGCCGAACCGCAGCACGACCCGCCCGCGCATGACAAGCGGGTTTCCAGCGACTATGAATTCATCAACTGGCGGCGTGCCCTGCCGGACGAGAGCGAGCTGCGCTGGCAGGTCTACCGCAACGGCTACACCTCGGATGACGATTATCGTGACCTGCTCTCCCATGCCTATGCCGTGCCTGACAGTTTCATACCCTGCGTACTGCCGGATCCAGCCGGATCCGGTACCTGTCCGCTTGATGGACAGCCCGGTCAACCTGACCAGTACGCCGATTTCGGGCTGTATGACTACCGCGGCCAGCGCTATGACACGGAACTGCAGTACACCTCCCCGCAAACAGGGCGGCTGCGCACCGTACTGGGGGCCGGCCTCCGGCTCAACCGCCTCAAGTCCGAGGTGCTGACCAACCGGGACGACTGGATTGACGAATGGAGCGAGCGCATCTTTGTCAACCTTGGCTATCGCGCCTCCGGGCGGCTGCTGCTGAACTTCGGCGCCATGGCCGAGCACAGCGACAGATTCGGTAGCTACGTCTCGCCGCGTATCGCGGCAAACTGGCTGTTCGATCCGCAACATTCAGTCCGCCTGAGCTATGCCCGTGCCAAGCGCAACCCGTCACTGGTCGAGAGCCAGTTCAACAACGTCTACGAAGCGGACGACGGCACACCCTACCTGATCGACTTTGTTGCCGGAGATCTCGACCCGGAAACGCTGACATCCGTCGAGCTGGGCTATACCGGCTACTGGCTTGAGCGCCGTCTGCTGCTCGATGCCAAGCTGTTCCATGAGAAGACCGAGGACCGCATCCGCTTTGTCGAAGACCTGTCCGTGCCACAGCCGACCCCGGCAGTCGGCAGCCGATTCACGGCCTCATCACTGGTCAACGACGGCTATACGACGGTGACGGGCGCCGAGCTGCAGCTGAAATACCAGGCCGGGCCGCGAGACTTTATTTCATACCAGGTGTCGAAAGTGGATACCGATGTATTCTGGAGCCTGCAGCTGAATCCCGACCTGGCCCAGCGGCAACCCGAAAACGTGGCACCGCGTTACACCGTCAGTCTGCTGGCGAGCAAGTCACTGCCGCACGGGTTCGAGGCCAGTGCGGCCTGGTACCACATCTCCCGGATGGTATGGCTCGGTGACGGTGACCGGATCACGGGCTACAACCGGACCGATGCACGGCTGGCCAGGCGCTGGCGCAGTGCAGGTTCCGATATGATGCTGGAGGCCATTGTGCAGAACATCGGCAACGACTACATCACCTTCCGCGACGAGAATTTCTTCGAGACGCGCGCCTACCTGCGGTTTTCCGTCGCGTTCAGATAAGCAGGTCGCGACAGCGGAAGTCGGCGTGTTGACAATCCCCAGAACCGGCAGAAACGCGAAGCACGGCGGCGGCCAGCCGTGGGCATGGCTGCTGTTGTTGCTGCTTGCCTGTCAGCCCCACGCCCATGCCGGCGGTATACTGGTCGTGGCCAGTTCCGGCGCCGAACTATACAGCCGGTTCATCGAAGGCTTCACGTCCAGCCTGCCAGGCAGCAAGCCCGGGGCCGGCATCCCCGACACTACTGTCGTTTACCTCGACAAGCACACACTGACTGACGACGATCTCGCGACACGCAAAGTCGTCATCACGGTCGGGAGCCGCGCCGCCCGTGATGTAGCCGCGCGCCAGGCGGATATTCCCGTATTGCATACCATTATTCCGGAGAGTGTCTTTCTGACTCTGGCGGCGCCACCCGCCGCATGCACCATGCAGTCCGCCATTTTCATAGACCAGCCGTTCGCACGCCAGGTGGCGCTCGCGCAGGTATTGTTCCCCGATGCCGTCGATTACGGCGTCCTGCTGGGTCCCACATCCAGCCAGCGCCGGGCGGAAATCGATGCGCTGAAAAAGGACATCGATCGGCGACTGGTTGTCATGATCGCAAACCGTGAAACGGATATTGCCGCGGCAAGCAACGGCCTGCTGCACCGGGTGGACCTGATGATCGCGGTCAACGACCCGCTGGTGCTGAACAGGGAAAATGCAAAATGGCTGCTGTACTCGACCTACCAGCGGCGCCTGCCGGTCATCGGCTTCTCGCGGGCCTATGTCAATGCCGGCGCAGCCGGCGCCGTGTTCTCGGAACCTGAACAGATGGCGCGCCAGGCCGCCGAGATCGTGCAGCGTCACATTGCCAGCCCGACCGCCTGCCTGCCAGCGGCCGGGTTTCCGCGCTATTTCAGCGTAGCCATCAACCAGTCGGTCTGCAGTTCGCTGGGGGGCGTCCTGTGTAACGAGGATGCCCTTGGCGAACTGGTCGCAAACAGGGAACCCGGGAGATGATGCACTTTCTGAAAAACCTCGGGATCGGACAGCGCACACTGCTGATCTTCGCCGTACCCATGCTGCTGATCATCCTGACACTGGGATACCGCATCACCTCCAGTTACATGGATGACGCCAGGAATGCGCTCGATACACGTGGTGCGCACATGGCCAGACAATTTGCCGCCCTGTGTGAATTCGGACTGTATGCGCAGGATATCGAGGAACTGCGCAGGCAGACGGAATCCGTCGCAGTCGAGGAAGACGTGGTAGCCGTACGGGTCACCGATACCGCAGGCAGGGTACTGGCACAGACGGGTATCACGGACCAGCCAGGCAGTGGCAGAAATATCGCCAGTTACACGGCTGCCGTTATGCGCACTGGCGTGAACATATCGGACTTCGAAGCCGAAACGGGGGCCGGCAAGGAGATTGCCGGCCAGGAGCCCGTGATCGGTCACGTGACGGTCAGCCTGTCAACGGGCGAACTGCGGCACAGCCTCCACAAGACCCTGCTGTCCGGCAGCATCCTGACCGCCGGTGGATTGCTCGCAACCCTGCTGCTGGCATATTTTGTCGCCAGCAGCATTTCCGGCCCGATCCGGCACCTTACCGGCGTGGTGCGAAAACTGACCGGTGGCGACCTTTCGGCACGCTGTCGGCAGGACTCGCCGTCCGAGCTCGGCAGCCTGGAGGCGGGCATCAACCAGATGGCGGCCACACTGCAAAACGCACAGCAACAGCTTGAATACGAAGTCGAGGCCGCTACGGCCGCGCTGCAGGATTCGGTGACCGAGCTGGAAACCAGGAATCTGGAACTGGATCATGCCCGTGACGAAGCCGTCCGCGCCGCCGCGGCGAAGTCCGATTTTCTCGCCAGGATGAGCCATGAAATTCGTACGCCGCTGAGTGCAATCATCGGCTTCAACGCGTTGCTCGGGAAAACACGTCTGTCCGAGAACCAGCAGGAGTACTCGCGCACCATCAACCAGGCGGCGACCCAGCTGCTGCAGGTGATCGAGGATATTCTCGGTTATACGCGGCTGGAGTCGGGCACAGTGAAGGTGGAACAGGTTCCGTTCAATCTGCATGACTGCCTGGAGAATGTCGTCAGCATGCTAAGCGCCTCCGCGCATGAAAAAAACCTGGAACTCGTGCTGTACATCCACTCGGATGTGCCACGTTACATCATCAGTGACCAGAACCGCATCAGCCAGGTACTGACCAATCTTGCCGCCAATGCCATCAAGTTCACCGAGCAGGGACATGTCGTCGTCGAGGTCTCGGTGCCCCGGCCCGCAACGGATTCCGTCACGGTAAGGATCGCGGTCAGCGATACCGGTATCGGGCTCAGCGGCAGCCAGCTTGGCCAGATATTCTCCCCCTTTATCCAGGCGGATGATTCCACCAGCCGCAAGTACGGCGGCACCGGGCTGGGCCTGTCGATCAGCAAGACGCTGGTGGAGCATCTCGGTGGCGAGATGCAGGTCAGCAGCCAGCCGGGCAAGGGATCGGTTTTCAGCTTCACCCTGACATCACCCTGCCTGGACGAAAGCAGCAACCGGCCCGCGAATATCCTCAGCGGCAAAACAGTACTGGTGTACGATTGCAACCCGTTCTCGTTGCGCGCGCTGCGCAACCGGTTCTTCACCTGGGGCGCAACGGTGTACAACACGCTGGACCCGGGCCGGCTGCAGCAGCTGCTCGCCGGGCAGGGGGATGACAATAATCCCTGGGACCTGGTAGTGGTGGGTCTCTCCAGTGACGAATACGCCCACCACAGCTGCGCCGAGCTGTGCAGCAAGTACAGTACACCGGTACCGGCGCCGCGAATCTTTCTGGTCAGCGCCGAGCTCGATGACCCGGCGCCCGATTGCAGCTGCGTCTACAACAGCCGCATCCTGCCGAAACCCGTCAGGAGCGACCTGTTGCTGCGCACCGCCAGATCACTGCTGGGACTACCTGACGAACCGGCGCCGGCGCTGCCTGCTGCGCCCGTCCAGCAGCATGCAAACCGGATACAGGCCGGCCTGGACGTCCTCATAGTCGAAGACAATCGCTTTAACCAGGACCTGCTCAGCCGGATGCTCGGAAATCTCGGCGTAACCATCACGCTCGCCGGCACCGGCAAAGAGGCCTGCACACTCACCGCACAGCACCGGTACGACATCATATTCATGGACATTCACATGCCGGAAATGGGTGGCATCGAAGCCGCGCATCGCATCCGGAAGGGCATCAACATCCAGACACCCATCATCGCGCTCACGGCCGACATGGTCACCGGTCAGCAGCAGGATCTTGCGCGGGAAGGCATCGATGACTGTCTGATAAAGCCGGTCTCCGAGGCCAGGTTACTGGATATGCTGCACCGGTGGGGAACGCCAGGCGCCCGGGCTGGCGTCGCACCATCGCCACCGGCCACGTCACCCGTCGCGGACCCGGCACCCGATGACATCAGCCTGCCAGCCGAATTCAGGCAACGCCTGCACCGGGAACTGGACACCCGGTTGCAGGCATTAGGCTCAGCCTGCGCAGCCGGGGATGAGACCGGCGTGCAGGACCAGCTGCATCAGCTCAAGGGTGTGGTCGATTTCTTCGAACTCGACGAATTCCACGCAGCCTTCAGGGCGCTGCGCACGGCAATCCAGACAAGACATGCACCGACGATCGAGGCCGCCATCGATACGCTGCAAAAACAGCTGGCGGAGAAACCCTTCGGCTGAACGGGACCGTACCGCGTACCGCCATCGCGGCAACAGCCGTCATAACCCGGGCCGGCCTCACCTTCCCCAGGCACCGGTGCAACAGCAGTACCTTTGTACCAGGCTTGCCGGGCTGTTTGCGCAGGCTATGGGACATGCCATGATGCGCCTGTCGTGCGGTGCGATTCAGGACGGGGTATCCGCCAGGGATGGCGGTCTTTTCAACCGCACTACGCTTCCCGGGGCAGCTCGCGACCGAAGTTCTCGTGAAAGCGCACCAGGAAGTCCTCAGGCGCGAAGTGGTGGTTCTGCGTGCCGTGGTGTTCGATCTTGATGGCACCCATCAGTGACGCAATCCGTCCGGTAGTCTCCCAGTCCAGTCCACGCATCAGCCCGTACAGGAGTCCGCCGCGAAATGCATCACCGCAGCCGGTCGGGTCAAGCACCTGGAACGCCTTTGCCGGCGGAATATCGATGCGCTGGCTCCTGGTATAGATGTGCGCACCCTCGCCTCCGAGCGTGACGATCAGCGCATCCACCTGTTCGGCGATATCGTGAGGTGTCAGGCCGGTGCGTTGCTGTAGTAGTTCACACTCGTAGTCGTTGACGCATACCCAGGTGGCCTTGTCGATAAAATGCCTCAGGTCCTCGCCGCCGAACAGCGGCAGCCCCTGCCCCGGGTCGAAAATGAACGGAATGCCCGCCTCGGCAAACTGGTCCGCGTGATCGATCATGGCCTGGCGGCCATCAGGCGACACGATACCGATCTCGACATCACCGGCGGCACTGACAACGTTGCAGTGCGCCTCGTCCATTGCGCCCGGGTGGAAGGCCGTGATCTGGTTGTCGTCCATGTCGGTGGTGATGAACGCCTGGGCCGTGTAGTAACCTTCCAGCGCCACGACGTGCGTCCGGTCAATGCCTTTGAAATCGAGCCACTCGGCATAGGGACCGAAGTCCACGCCCACGGCTCCCATCGGCACCGGGTGGCCGCCCAGCAGGTTCAGATTGTAGGCGATATTTCCGGCACAACCGCCGAACTCGCGCCGCATTTCGGGGACATGGAAGGCGACATTCAGGATATGCACCTTGTCCGGCAGGATGTGGTTCCTGAACCGGTCCTTGAACACCATGATGGTGTCATAGGCAAACGAGCCACAGATCAGTGCTGACATATGTTAATCCCTGTTATTGATTGCCAAAGCGGTCAAGCAATACATGTAGGAGCGGTCCGCTCCTACACCAATCGGTTGCCCTGCGCGAGCAGGATCACTCCGCTGCCGGACGCCAGGCCAGGTCGAGCTGCTTGGCCGCACGCACTTCGTCCAGACGTCGTACCGGCCGGGTATGCGGCGCCTCCCGCAGCAGTTCAGGACTGTTTTCGGCCTCCTGCTGGATACGGATCATCGCCTCCACGAAACCGTCCAGTTCCTCCCTGGTCTCGGTCTCGGTCGGTTCGATCAGCAGGCATTCCGGCACCAGCAGCGGGAAATACGTGGTGGGCGCGTGCACGTTGTAATCGAGCAGCCGCTTGGCGAAGTCCATGGCGCTGATGTCCAGCTGCTTGTGCTGGCGCTTCAGGGTGACAATGAATTCATGCGTCGCGCGCCGTCCCGGAAAAGCAAGGTCGAAGCCCGCTGCGCTCAGCCGGGCCATCAGGTAGTTGGCGTTCAGCGTCGCATAATCGGCCACCCGTTGCATGCCATCCCGTCCGAGCATGCGGGCATAGATAAAGGCGCGCATCAGCACGCCGGCATTGCCCATGAAGGCGGACAGCCGGCCGATGCTCTGCGGGCGCACGTCCTCGGTGATCCAGTGGTACTCATCGCCGTCGAAACCGACGACCGGTACCGGCAGGAAAGGCTCCAGGCGCTTGCTCACACCCACCGGGCCGGCACCCGGCCCGCCGCCGCCATGCGGCGTGGAAAAGGTCTTGTGCAGGTTCATGTGGATGACATCAAAGCCCATGTCGCCGGGACGCACCTTGCCGAGGATCGCGTTCAGGTTGGCACCATCGTAATAGAGCAGGCCGCCGGCCTCGTGGATGAGAGTGGCGATTTCCTTGATGCGGCGTTCGAAAACACCCAGCGTGGACGGATTGGTCAGCATGATGCCGGCGGTGTGCGGACCCACCGCGGCACGCAGCGCCTCGAGGTCCACATCGCCCTGGCGGTCGGTCGGGATTTCGCGCACCTTGTAACCGCACATCACCGCGGTGGCCGGGTTGGTGCCATGCGCGGCATCCGGCACCAGGATTTCCGTGCGCGCACTGTCGCCGCGCGCCTCGTGATAGGCGCGGATCATGGCGACGCCGGCGAATTCCCCCTGCGCGCCCGCCGCCGGGGACAGTGACACGGCTGGCATGCCGGTGACATCCTTGAGCATCTCCTGCAGCTCGTACATGCTGGCCAGGAAACCCTGCCCCATCGATTCCGGCGCCAGCGGATGGCGCGCCAGGAAGCCCGGCAGCATGGCGAGCCGGTTACAGGCGCGCGGATTGTATTTCATGGTGCAGGAACCCAGTGGGTAGAACTGGGTGTCGATGGAGAAATTCTTCTGCGACAGGCGCGTGTAATGCCGCACCACCTGCATTTCGGATACCGACGGCAGCAGGGGTGGTTCGTCACGCAAGAGGGTAGCCGGAATATCCGGCGTCTCGGCGGCATGGTGCGGTGCCTGCGCCTGGGCACGGCGGCCGGCGCGGGAATGTTCAAATATCAGCATAATAGTATTTCATCCAAAAAGTTTACTGCAGGAGCGCAGGCATGGCCGCTACGGGCATGGCCCAGGCCAGTCTCTCGTCCGCTGACGCGCACTCACCTACTCCTGCCCTGCCGCGGCACTCGTACGTCCCTGTACATCGCGCGCACGGCGGCGGCAGATTCATTCGCGGACAGCGTCCGCTCCTGCGCGTGTTTATAAAGCTGCCAGCGCCGCCTCGTAATCCGGCTCGTCGGCGATTTCCGGCACCAGCTGGGTGTAGCGCACCGTGCCGTCGGTATCCACCACCACGACCGCGCGTGCGGTGATGCCCGCCAGTGGCCCGTTGGTAATCAGCACGCCATAGTCCTTGGCAAAGGCGCGCGAGCGCATCATCGACAGCGGGACGACGTTCTCGAGGCCTTCGGCACCACAGAAGCGGCCCTGCGCAAACGGCAGATCGGCGGATATGATCAGCACCACGGCATCGTGATGGGTCGCCGCGTGGGCGTTGAACTTGATGGTGGATGTGGCACAGGTCGGCGTATCCAGGCTGGGCACGATATTCATGATAATTTTTCTGCCCTTGTAATCGGCAAGACGCACTTCGCCCAGCTTGCCGTCGACCAGGTGAAAGTCCGGTGCCTTGCTGCCCACAGCCGGCAATTCGCCGCTGGTATTGCATGCGTTTCCATTCAGGGTAACTGTTGCCATTGTTTTCCTCCCGATTACGTAACTGAGAATTTCAGGAAATGCCTTTTCCGGATAATCTCTTACTATTACACACATCCCGTCATTGCGAGGAACGCAGTGACGAAGCAATCACGGTTTTCCTAGGCCATTTTCGGTTTCACCGGGCAACCCGCCGCCGTCTGCGCAGCGATGGCGCGGTTCAGGTGTTCGGCATAGGTTGCGATGTCCGCATCGTTTCGTAGTTCCGTGGCGCAGACCAGCAGGGTATCAGCCAGCTCCGGATACTCCTTCGAGAGCAGATAACCTGGGAGGATATTGTGCGCGTGCAGCGAACGCACGATGCCATCGGCCGGCAGCGACAGGCGCAGCGGCACCTCGTGGAAATAGGGCCGGTTGAATACCGGCTGCACGCAGTCGTTCGCCGTCAGTGCGGCCACCAGCTTGCGGGTATTGTCATGGCACGCCAGTGCGACACGCCGAAGACCTTCCGGACCCAGCAGCGACATGTGGATGGTCGCGGCCGTCACCAGCAGCCCCTGGTTGGTGCAGATGTTCGAAGTCGCCTTGGAGCGGCGGATATGCTGCTCGCGCGCCTGCAGCGTCAGGGTGAAACCTTCACGTCCGTCGCGGTCAAGGGTGCGCCCGACGATGCGCCCTGGCATCTGCCGGACCAGGTCGAGCTTGCAGCACATGTAGCCGAAATACGGGCCGCCGCCCATCAGCGGCACACCCAGCGGCTGGCCTTCGCCGCAGGCAATGTCGGCACCGTTACTGCCCCAGCGTCCCGGCGGCTTGAGCAGCGCCAGCGAGGTCGGGTTGGCAACTCCGATCACCAGCGCGCCCTGGGCATGCGCCCAGTCGGTCAGCGCATCGACGTCTTCCAGGATACCGAAGAAATTCGGCTGCTGGATGACAAGCGCGGCGATATCCTGCCCCGTGTACGGCTCCAGTGCCTCGAGCAGCGTGTTGCCGCCCTGCGGGCAATATGGCAGCTCGACCAGTTCGATACCCTGGTTGTGGACGATGGTACGTGCCGTCTTGCGGTAATGCGGATGCACCGTGGTCGGCACCAGCACGCGGTGCGACTTCGACTTGCGGTTGGCACGGATTGCCATCAACGTCGCCTCCGCCAGGCCCGAGGCGCCGTCGTAGAGCGAGGCATTCGAGACATCGAGGCCGGTCAGTCCGGCCATCATGGTCTGGAATTCGTAGATCAGCTGCAACGTGCCCTGGCTGGCCTCGGCCTGGTAGGGGGTATAGGCGCTGTAGAACTCGCCGCGCGTGGTGATCTCCCAGACCGCGGCCGGGATATGATGGTCGTAGGCACCGGCACCCATGAAACACAGCGGCCGGCCGTCCTGCTCGGCGCGCTCCAGCATGAGCCGCGAGATTTCCTGCTCATTCATGCCCTCCGGCACGCGGGACAACTTGCCGGCACGCAGGCTGGCGGGAATTTCGTCGAACAGGGTTTCAATGTCACCGGCGCCGATGGCGGCCAGCATTTCCTGTACATCGGCTTC
>JBATJF010000249.1:0-8087 GCA_049668345.1 Gammaproteobacteria bacterium | reverse complement strand
CACCATGACTTTGATATCGACAAGCCTGGCAAGGACAGTTACGAGCTGCGCAAGGCCGGCGCCCGGCAGATGCTGGTGGCCTCGGACCGGCGCTGGGCCCTGATGACGGAAAACGACAGTATCGGCGACCCGGTACTGGATGACCTGGTCAAAAGGCTGGACCAGGACAGCATCGACCTGGTACTGGTCGAGGGTTTCAAACATGTGCCCTACACACGCATCGAGTTACACCGGCCAGCGCTGGGACATCCACTACTATACCCGGGAGATGACAGCATCATCGCAGTGGCCACGGATGCAGCGACAGACACCGGCGATTTGCCGCTACTGGACATCAACAATGCCGCCGGGGTGACAGATTTTATTTTAATGTGGCTAGCCCGTATTTCTCACCGGGCGGCGAGGCCCGACCTAAAGAGCTGAAACCATGAAACGAATACCCATTTGACACGAAACAGTGTGTCAATGGGCGGTGCCTATCCCGGCCCTGGCTGGTTCTCGTGCACCCGTACTTGCGATGTACAGGGACGTTCAAGTGTCGCGGGAGACAGGAAGTCGGGAGCGACCTGTTCACTCAAGTGGTAGCTACGGCTACCACTTTCATTCCAGAGCGGCGTCCGGTCACACGAGTCCGGCGCCAGCATGGCCCAAGCCAGCCTCTCGACCGCTACGCGGTCTCACCTTCTCCGGGATCCCGGTGAGAAATGCGGGCTAGGTAGCTGCCTTGAATACCGAGCGCACCCGTCCCCGAAGCGTGAACTGCCCGACCTGCGCCGTCCTCGTCGAATGGGGCCCGGCACAACCCTGGCGACCGTTTTGTTCAGAGCGCTGCCGGCTGATCGATCTGGGCAGCTGGCTTGATGAAAGCCATCGCATTCCGGCGGAGGACGCGACGCTGTTAACTGACGAGAACGACTCCCAATAGCTTTGTCACTCAGGATCGGTATTCCGCGTTGATCTTGACATAATCGTACGACAGGTCGCAGGTCCAGACCTGCTCGCGACTTTCACCCCGACCCAGCACGACACGAATTTCGTACTCGCTGCGCGACAGCACCCGTTCGCCGTCCGCCTCCGCATAAGCTGCGGCACGTCCGCCATCCCGCACGATACACACATCGTCCAGGTAGATCTCCACGCGGGCAATATCCAGATTGCCGATTCCGGCACGCCCCACCGCGGCCAGTATCCGGCCCCAGTTAGGGTCGCCGGCGAACAGCGCCGTCTTGACGAGCGGGGAATGGGCAATGGTGTAGGCAACCCGGAGACACTCGCGGCTGTCGGCACCCTGTTCGACCGTTACCGTGACAAATCGCGTGGCTCCCTCGCCATCGCGCACGATGGCCTGCGCCAGCTCGACGCAAACTGCGGTGACCGCCTCGCCGAACAATGCAAGATGCGCGTCGTCGGCGGCGAGTGGCGGCGCGGGCGACTTCCCGGTCGCGACCAGCACGCAGGCATCGTTGGTCGAGGTATCGCCATCGACGGTAATGCGGTTGAACGACTTGTCCACCGCTGCCGACAGGCAGCGCTGCAGGGTGGCCGGATCGACCGCCGCGTCGGTCGCGATGAAGGCAAGCATGGTAGCCATATCCGGGCGGATCATGCCTGAGCCCTTGGCAATCCCCGTGACCGTCACCGTATGGCCGCCCAGTTCGATGCACCGGGAGGCGCCCTTCGGCACGGTGTCGGTCGTGAGTATCCCGGTCGCCGCCGCGGCCCAGCCATCTTCCGATAACCGTGCAAAGGCCCCCGGCAAGCCGGCGACCAGCCGGTCAACTGCCAGTGGTTCGCCGATCACGCCGGTCGAGAACGGCAGCACTGCCTCCGGCTTCACCCGCGCCAGGTCCGCCGCCGCGTCACAGCACGCGCGCGCGTCGGCCAGCCCGGTGACACCGGTACCCGCATTGGCGTTGCCGGTATTGACGATGAGGCACGCCGGTGCAGTACTGGCGAGATGTTCGCGCGCCACGATCACCGGCGCCGCACAGAACTCGTTGCGGGTAAACACGGCGGCGCAGGTGGACCCCTCGGCCAGCGCCATCACCACCAGGTCCTGGCGGCCGGGCTTCCTGATGCCGGCGCTGGTGGTACCCAGCCGGAATCCGGCAACCGGGCGAAGGACAGGCAAAGATTCGCTTTTCATGTAGTAACGGTCTGAATAACAGCGGCCCGTAACGGGCACGCGGGGTTCTGACTCAGGGATGTCTCAGGCGATGCACGCCATCTGCTGTATACGCCGAGGACGCATGACCGCGACCCGGTACCGGCTGCGTCCCGGCACCGTACGCAGGCTCAGTTCAACTTGCCGTGGCAGTGCTTGTATTTCTTGCCGGAACCGCAGGGACAAGGCTCGTTGCGTCCCACCTTGCGTCCGGAGCGGGTGAACGGCCGCTTTTCATCCTGCACCTGCTCCTCACCCGCGGCCTCGCCCATCGCGCCGGCCTCGGCATGCCTGAAGTCCAACTCCGCGTGGCTGCGTCGCTGCTCTTCCACGGCCTCGACATCCGACTCGGCCCTGACCTGCACCCTGGTGAGGATACTGATCACCTCGTGCTTGATGCGGTCGAGCATTGCCTCGAACATCGCAAAGGCCTCTTTCTTGTACTCCTGCTTGGGATCCTTCTGGGCATAGCCGCGCAGCCCGATGCCCTGGCGCAGGTAGTCCATCGCGGCCAGGTGTTCCTTCCAGGAAGTATCCAGCACCTGCAGCATGACGGCCTTTTCGAAATGGCGCACGACCGGGGCGCCTGCCTGTGCCTCCTTGTCACGGTAGGCACTGACCATCACTCCCAGGATACGCTCGCGCAGCGTCTCCTCATGCAACTCGTCGTCCTCGTCGAGCCAGCGCTGCACCGGCAATTCGAGCGCATACTCGCGCTGCAGCGCCTCTTCCAGGCCCGTCACATCCCACTGGTCGTCCATGCTGCCAGGGGGAATGAACTCGCTGATCAGCTCATTGATCACGTCGCTGCGAATCGCATCCACGATATCGGAAACGTCGTCCGTCTCCATCAGCTCGTCGCGCTGTTCGTATACGACCTTGCGCTGGTCGTTAGCCACGTCATCGAATTCCAGCAGGGTCTTGCGGATGTTGTAGTTGTGCGCCTCGACCTTGCGCTGCGCATTCTCGATCGCCTTGCTGACCCAGGGATGCTCGATCGCCTCGCCCTGTTGCATGCCGAGCTTCTGCATCAGACCGGCAACCCGGTCCGAGGCGAAGATGCGCATCAGGTTGTCCTGCAGCGAGAGGTAGAAACGGCTGGAACCCGGATCGCCCTGGCGGCCGGAACGACCGCGCAGCTGGTTGTCGACGCGGCGTGACTCGTGCCGCTCGGTACCGATGATATGCAGGCCGCCCGCGGCCAGTACCTGCTCATGACGCTGCTTCCACTCTTCCCTGGCAGTGGCAGTGGCCGCCTCGTCCGGGTTGTCCAGTGCGTCCAGTTCGACCTGCAGGTTACCGCCCAGCACGATGTCGGTACCGCGACCGGCCATATTGGTGGCGATGGTGATGGTGCCCGGACGTCCCGCCTCGGCGACGATCTGTGCCTCCCTGGCGTGCTGCTTGGCATTCAGGACCGAATGCTTGATCTTCGCCTTGTCGAGCAGGTTCGACAGGTACTCCGAGGTGTCCACCGACGCGGTACCCACCAATACCGGCTGACCGCGCTGCTGGCACTCGCGCAGGTCCTCCATGATCGCGTCGAACTTTTCTTCCATGCTCAGGAAGACGAGGTCACCCATGTCCTTCCTGATCATCGGATTGTGGGTGGGGATCACGATCACTTCGAGGCCGTAGATCTGCTGCAGCTCGAAGGCCTCGGTATCCGCAGTACCGGTCATGCCGGACAGCTTCCTGTAGGTCCTGAAGTAGTTCTGGAAAGTAATCGATGCCAGCGTCTGGTTCTCATTCTGGATCGGCACCCCTTCCTTGGCCTCGACCGCCTGGTGCAGGCCTTCCGACCAGCGCCGCCCCGGCATGGTGCGGCCGGTGAATTCATCCACGATGATCACCTGGCCGTCCTGCACGATGTAGTCCACGTCTTTCTTGAACAGCAGATGCGCGCGCATTGCGGCATTGAGGTGGTGCATGATGTTGAGGTTGGCCGCGTCATACAGACTCTCGCCTTCCTTCAACAGCTTGTTGCGCACCAGCAGGTTTTCTACATGCTCATGCCCGGCCTCGGTCAGGTAGATCTGGCGGTGCTTTTCCTCCAGCGTATAGTCTCCGGCGCCGTCCTCTTCTTCCTGCAGCTTGAGTTCCGGCACCAGCGCATTCAGCTTCACATACAGGTCCGAGCGTTCGTCCACCGCACCGGAGATGATCAGTGGCGTGCGCGCCTCGTCGATCAGGATCGAGTCGACCTCGTCGACGATGGCAAAGTTGCGGCTGCGCTGTACACGATCCTGGATCGTAAAGGCCATGTTGTCGCGCAGGTAGTCGAAGCCGTACTCGTTGTTGGTACCGTAGGTGATATCGGCCTGGTAGGCGGCGCGTTTTTCCTCCTGGGGCTGTCCGGTAACGGTAACGCCCGTGGTCATGCCGAGGAAACTGTAGATCTTACCCATCCAGCCGGCATCGCGCCGCGCCAGGTAATCGTTGACGGTGACGACGTGCACACCCTCGCCACCCAGCGCATTCAGGTAGGCCGGCAACGTGGCAACCAGGGTCTTGCCCTCGCCGGTGCGCATTTCGGCGATCTTGCCGTCATGCAGCACCATGCCGCCGATCAGCTGCATGTCGAAGTGGCGCATCTGCAGGACGCGGCTGGCAGCCTCGCGCACGACGGCGAACGCCTCCGGCAGCAGGTCGTCGAGCGACTCGCCGTCTGCCAGACGCTTGCGGAATTCGTCCGTCCTGGCGCGCAGGGCTTCATCCGAGAGCGCCTTGATATCCGGCTCCAGTGCATTGATGCGGGCCACGGTCCGCGTCATGCGTTTCAACTGGCGTTCATTACGACTGCCAAACAGCTTGCTGAGTATATTGAGTGCCATGAATTTCCGGGAAACGGGTAGCGCCGATTAAGCCGGGAATGATACCGCATGTATCTGCAAAATAGCAGGTAGCACGGGAAGAACCGACGGGGCCGTCGGTAGTGCCGGTCGCGGCTTACACAACCATGACCGGGCGATTACTCGCCCAGATATTTAGCCGGATTGACCGCCTTGCCGTTACGCAGTACTTCGAAGTGGACATGGGGGCCGGTCGAGCGTCCGGTGGACCCCATCAGCGCAATCTGCTGACCTTTCTTGACGGTATCACCCAGCTTCACCAGGTTGCGCTCGTTGTGCCCGTAGCGGGTCACGTAACCGTTGCCGTGCGTGACCTCGACCAGGTTGCCGTAGCCGGAACGCCGTCCGGACCAGCTGACCACGCCGTCCCCGACAGCAACGACCCCGGAACCCTTTTTACCGGCGAAATCAAGACCCTTGTGGAATTCCTGCTTGCCCGTGAAGGGGTCATTGCGCTTGCCGAACCGCGATGACAGCCAGCCTTCACCGATCGGCCGGCCAGCCGGCATCACGCGTTCGCTGAGACTGCGGTTCATCAGCAGGGATTCGAGCACCGACAGCTTCTGTTCGCGATCAGCCATTTCGGCATCCAGGCTGTCGAGCATGGTCAGGATATCGCTGAAACCGACCGGGCTGCCTTCTGCGGCGCCTTCCGGGCCGCCCACCGCCGGTACCGTTTCGAAGTCGAATTCGGCGACGTCGAGATCACCCTGCCTGACCAGGCGTTCGCCCAGCGCGTTGAGTCGCAGCATCTGCCCCTGCAGCTGGCCGATGCGCAGTGTCAGGGCATTCATATCGGCCTGCGCCATCTTGCGCAGCTCCTTGATATCCGTGTGCTGGGAACGCACCACCTCGCGCCATTCCGACACATACTCGATTTCATCCTCTCCGGTATGAAGGCCGGTATAGAAGGCGCCCGCCACCATCGATACCAGTACCGTGACCGACAGTGTGAGGACGAGTACCGGACGGAATTCGAAATTCCAGACCTGTCCGCGCCGGTTTGTAAACAGTATGATGTTCATGTCCGACCCCGTTACCAGGCTTTCATGGATAAACCTTTAAAAATAAACGAAATAATTGGCACCCATGCCCAGTCCAGGCTGGTCGCGCAGGCACGCCTGCTGATGAACCTGGAGGCACAGCTGCAACAGTTACTACCCGACCCGCTGCAGGCCCACTGCCATCTGCTTGCCGTCAATGGCAAGATTCTGGTGCTTGCAGCGGATTCCCCGGCCTGGGCCGTCCGGCTACGATTCCATACGCATCAACTGGTTAAGAAACTTACGCTGCCTGGCGGCGTAAGCTTGCGTAGTATTCGTATCCGGGTGCGTCCGCCTGAAACAACAGCCCCCTAGACGTGCCAGCCGGGATTTCGCCCGGCGGGTTGCCCGGGCGGTAAACCGCGCAGGCATGTCTCTCAGACTGTATCGGGCTCTGGAGTGAAAACTGCAGTATTAACACCGGTCAGGACGGGACCGGCAGGCAGGGGGGTGTCAGATCAACTGGCGGGAACCGGTTGCAGGAACGAGATCGGCGCCTCGCTCATGTCTTCAAATGTCACTTCTTCCCAGGCCGACTCATCCGCCACCAGCGCGCGCAGCAACTTGTTGTTGAGTGCGTGTCCCGACTTGAAGCCATTGAAGGCGCCAATCAGGCTGTGACCGAGCAGGTAGAGGTCGCCAATGGCATCCAGTATCTTGTGTTTCACGAATTCATCACGGTAACGCAAACCGTCTTCATTCAGCACCCGGTAATTGTCCAGCACCACAGCATTGTCCAGGCTGCCGCCCAGCGCCAGCTTTCGCTCGCGCAGCTGTTCGATCTCGTGCATGAAACCGAATGTGCGCGCCCGGCTGACTTCCTTGACGAACGAGGTCGTGGAAAAATCGATCTCGGAATGCTGGGTATTGGACTTGAAGACCGGGTGATCGAATTCAATGGTAAAACCCACCTTGAAACCGTCAAAGGGTTCGAAGCGGGCAATCTTGTCGCCATCCTCGACCTGCACCGGGTGCTTGATGCGGATGAACCGCTTCGGTGCATCCTGTTCCTCGATGCCTGCCGACTGGATCAGGAATACGAACGGGCCGGCGCTGCCGTCCATGATCGGGACCTCGGCCGCGCTCAGGTCGATGTAGGCATTGTCGATGCCCAGTCCGGCCATTGCCGACAGCAGGTGTTCGACCGTGGAAATCCGGACACCGTTACTGACCAGTGTCGTTGACAGACGGGTGTCGCCCACGTTCTCGGGGCGCGCCGCAATCTGCACGACATGTTCCAGATCGACACGACAAAACACGATGCCGGTGTCCACAGGTGCCGGACGCAAGGTCAGGTAGATTTTCTCGCCGGTATGCAGACCCACACCAGTCGCACGAATCACGTTCTTGAGAGTACGTTGTCGAATCATGGCCTTGCGTTTCCTCTAATAATGAGCCTTATTCTCAGACAAGTACCGGAAAAGCCGCGGCAATATTAGCACATGCTCATTAACCTGCCTAGAATACGGTCACACTCTGATGGTCTGATACAGCATAAGTTCATCATCAAAATAACTTATCTCTATATCAGCTGCATGTATCTGCCAGGGGTCGCGCCGGATCCCGGGCGATTTGCCCGGGACCTGCACAACCGCGCGACAGCTAGTCGGCCTGACGGCGCAGAAACGCCGGGATGTCGAGATAATCCATGTCCTCGGCCGAATTACCACCGACCGCCTGGGCACGATGGGCCGCACTCCGGCGTTTCACGGTCGGAATATCGTAGTTCTCGGGCTCCTTGCCTCCCTCAGGTGCTTCCCGTGTCACCGTTTTCAGATGCAGACCCGCCGGCTTTTCGGCGGGTCGCTTCGGTTGCATGCCGAGACCGGTCGCGACCACGGTAACGCGCAGTTCGTCACGCATGTCCGGATCAATGACGGTGCCGACCACCACGGTTGCGTTCTCGGAAGCGAATTCCTTGACCGTGTTGCCGACCTCCTCGAACTCGCCGATTCCCAGGTCCAGGCCGGCAGTGACGTTCACCAGGATGCCGTTGGCGCCCATCAGGTCGATGTCCTCGAGCAGCGG
>JBATJF010000248.1:0-2173 GCA_049668345.1 Gammaproteobacteria bacterium | reverse complement strand
CTTTTCTGCACGGCCTTGCCGAAGCGGCCGAAGCCGCACACGACCCAGGTTCCGCGCGGTGGAGCGACGAACTCGCGCAGCGGCGCCTCCTGTATGCTGGTCATCCATTCATAGACCAGGAACATGCTGGGTGACTGGAACATCATGGCAAAACGCTCGGCAAAGGCATCGAACGGATTGATGATGTAATCGGTGCCGAAAGAGGCCATGTTGGCCTGTTCGTCATGGGTATCGGCGCGGCAGATGACCTGCTGCTCCGGTGCGAGCAGTTTGCTGCTGATGGCCACGGTCAGGTTGACGTGATCGTTGCCGGTCAGGGCGATGACCCCGGCACATTCCGGCTTGCCCAGCCCGGCCGCCAGCAGCGACGAGGAGTCGGTCACGTCGGCACACAATGCCGGGATATCAACCGGGTAATTCTCCAGACCCAGGGACTGCACGCGGTCTTCGTTGCGATCGATGACCACGCTGCGGATGTGATCCGCGGCCAGTTCGCGCACCACCAGCTGTCCGGCGTCACCCAGACCGCAGACCAGGTAAAAGGACTCCTTGATCTTTCTCACCGAGCGGGTAAAGGTGGCATAGGCCAGCACGCGCTTGAATGCAGGGTCCTGCAACACCGCGAACAGCGAGCCGATCGCATACAGCCAGGAGATGACGGTCAGGTACATGGCAAGACTGGTCCACAGCCGTTGCGCGTCGGTGAACGGGTACGGAACCTCGCCGAAGCCGATGGTGGTACCCATGTAGCTGACAAAATAGAAGGCATGAAACAGGGTCATGCGCCAGGGATTGCCCTGGTCGTCGACGCCGGGTATCAGCACCAGGCCTGTGATCGAGATGGTATAGGCCAGGATCACCACGATCAGCGGCAGCCGCATGCGACGCAGCATCAGGTAGATGATGTTCTGCATGATTAGCGGCGGAACATGACCGTTTCGGTGACGAGGATGACGACCGAGGTGATATTGGCGAGCAGCGCGCCGCCCGACAGCGACACGATACTGGACATGACCATGGGCGTCAGGCCGGCGCCGGTGCCGTGCTCCGAGATGGCCCAGACAATGACGGCGGCGATCAGTTGCAGGTCGGCGACCAGGCTGGTGGCCAGCAGCACGGCACCGATGTGGGCACGATCGCCGAATTTCATGATGGTGGCGATCAGGCTGACGACCAGCGCCGCGTACAGTTCGTAGACGTTGTGGTGGTTCGGGTCATCGAGGTCGCCGATGAAGAAACCGAAATTCAGTGTCAGTGACAGGACAATGAAGAATGCGAATACGACTTTCTCCAGGTTCATGGACGACTCCTCGGTAGTTGTTCTGGGCAGGATTGCGGGATTGCCTGCCCGGTCGGCGCGTCTGGTCAGGATACCAAATCGTCCCGGCCTGATGTTACATCGGCGATGCGCCCGGCAGATTGAAAATTAACGGTCCGCGTTCGACAATGGAACGATGGTGACCGACGATATCGAAGAGGCGCTGCTGCGCCTCCTGCAGGCGCGTGTGGGCAAGACCCACCTGCGCCAGCGGCTGGGCCTGGAGAGAACCCGCCTGCGCCAGGTGTTCGGGCAGGGCCGCACCTTTTTCCATATAGAAAACCTGCTCATCCTGCGCTCATTCATCCGCAACACCCTGCGCTTTTCGCTGCTGCTGGGTCGCGCCCGGCGCAATGCGCGCCGTATCGAGCTGCGGCATAATGACATCGGCATTCCCGGCTTGCCCGGGGCATTCGAGAATTACACCATCCTGCAGCTCTCCGACCTGCACCTGGATGTCGCGCCGGACATGCCGCACGTGCTCTGCGAGGCGGTAAACCAGCTGGACTATGACCTGTGTGTGCTGACCGGTGACTACCGGGCGGAAACCTGGGGCCCCTGTGATGATGCGCTGGCCGGATTGCGGCAGGTCAGGGCGCAACTGGGCGGTACGGTATACGGCATCCTGGGCAACCACGATTCCATCTGCATGCTGCCGGCTATGGAGGACATGGGTATCCGCGTCCTGCTGAACGAGCAGGTCACCATCGAACGCGATGGCGAGTGCCTGTACCTGTCGGGTATCGATGATCCGCACTTCTACCGTGCTGACAACCTGGAAAAGGCGGCCGACGACATACCGGACGGCGCCATATCGATCCTGCTGGCACATTCGCCGGAGATCTACCGCCATGC
>JBATJF010000247.1:0-2665 GCA_049668345.1 Gammaproteobacteria bacterium | reverse complement strand
GTCCAGCACCAGGCCCAGTTCCAGTGGTGCGACCGTGATCGCCAGCATTTCCCCGGAGGCCATGAAGGCCGGCCAGTCGTCCAGCACGGCTGGAAGGACGCCGAAGCCGGCCAGCTGATCGCGCAGCGTCTCGCGGCGCCCCGCGGATTCAGCGGTGATGAGGATGCGCCCGGAAAAGCCGTCGATGAAGGTTCGCAGTGCGCCGGCCGGCTGTTCGCTGCGCGGCCGGACTTTCAGGTCGCCCGGCAGATGCGTATCGAAGCTCACGCTGCCGGCCTGCAGCAGCACTTCCTTGAACAGTCCGATCTGTACGCAGGGATCGGCGGTCAGCCTGGACTGCAATTCGTCGGGCCCGAGAAACAGCGCCTCCGGCGGCAGGATGGGGCGCTCGCGGTCATGGCGGCGCGCCTCGTAGCGTTCCTGCAGCTGTTCCTGAAAGGTGGCAGCGGCCCGGTCGGTGGCATCCAGCTGCACAATACAGCTGCCCGCGGGCAGGTAGTCGAACAGTGTGGCCGTCTGCTCAAGGAACAGCGGCAGGTAGTATTCGGCACCGGCCGGCGCGTTGCCCTGGCTGACCTCGCGGTAGACGTTGCAGTTCTGCGGATCGCCCTCGAAGGTGGCGCGGAAGCGCTGCCGGAACAGGCGTATCGCGGCCTCGTCCAGGGGGAACTCGCGCGCCGGCAACAGACGGATTTCGTCGCGGCTGTCGAGCGAGCGCTGCGACTCGGGATCGAAGGTGCGGATGGTCTCGATTTCGTCGTCGAACAGGTCGATGCGGAACGGCTCGCGACTGCCCATCGGAAACAGGTCGAGCAGGGCACCGCGTACCGCGAACTCGCCGTGTTCCATGACCTGGGCGACGCAGCGGTAGCCGGCGGCATCGAGCCGTGTGCGCATGGTGTCGAGGTCGAGCCGGTCGCCGCGTTTCAGCAGCAGGCTGTTGCGCTCGATGAAATCACGCGGCGGCAGGCGCTGCAGCAGGGTGGGGGCGGAGACGATCAGCAGGCCCCGCGCGAGCGATGGCAGCCGGTACAACGTGGCCAGGCGCTCGGAGATGATGTCCTGGTACGGTGAAAACACATCGTAGGGCAGGGTTTCCCAGTCGGGGAAGATGATCGCGGGCACGTCGCCGCCACTGGCGAAAAAAGCGACCTGGTCGGCCAGCAGTTCCGCGCCCTGCATGTCCGGCGCGATGACTACGAGCGGGCCGCGCGTGTACTGGCGCACGGCGCTGGCCAGCAGCAGCGGCAGGCTGTCACCGTGCAGGCCGGTCCAGGTCTGCCGGCC
Organism: Gammaproteobacteria bacterium; assembly: GCA_049668345.1. Lineage (GTDB taxonomy): Bacteria > Pseudomonadota > Gammaproteobacteria > UBA9214 > UBA9214 > UBA9214. The sequence goes on along the minus strand of JBATJF010000247.1, from coordinate 1,378 downwards.
CGGGGTGCCGGGCAGGCGTGGCGCCAGCACGTCCTGTTGTGCCATCCCGGGATTGACTGGTTGAACGTCTTGAGGCATGCGAAAGTGACGGGTTCGGATCGATATCAGGCGGGTATTATCACATAGTCAACGCTGCCGGCAGATACCGTGAGCATGTAATACAACGGGCCCCGTGCTGCACACGGGACCCGTTCGAAAGGATGCAGCAACGGCTCAGAGTTTGATACCGGAATCCTGCCCCTTGAAGCCCAGCTTGCTGAAGATGATGTAGCCCGGACAAATGCCGGTAATGCCGGCAAACAACAGGGCTGCTGGCGGGATGTAAAGCAACCAGTGCACCTTGTCCACACCGGTCAGCCAGATACCGGCACAGATAAAGAGGGCCATGAAGATAAACAACATGCGGATTGCGCTCATTTCAAGATTCTCCTGTATTATCCTTACCCGAAACGCAGCTGTTATCCTGCAGACAAGTGGGTCGCCTGTCGCGCTGCAATAGCTGATTATCTGCCAGTCATGCCCGACATACAAATGCACATTTTCAGGGAAGACACATGGTGATTTCCTACTCTGAATGGATCTTGCGCTGGCGCATTCCCGTGCTGCTCGCTTGCATCGTGCTGGTGGCGCTGGCCGCCAGCGGCGGACGCTTCATTACCTTCAAGACCGATTACCGGGTGTTTTTCAGCGCCGACAACCCGCAGCTGAAGGCCTTCGATCAGCTGCAGAACACCTACACCAAGACCGACAATGTCCTGTTCGCGCTGGCGCCGCAACAGGGCGGGGTGTTTACACCGGATACCCTGGAAAGCATTGCGCAGCTGACCAGGGCCTGCTGGCAGATGCCGTACTCGCTGCGCGTCGACTCTCTCACCAACTACCAGCATACCCGTGCCGAGGCCGACGACCTGATCGTCGCCGACCTGGTCGGTGATCCGCAATCGCTCGATGCAGGACAGCTGCAGGAGATTCACGACATCGCCGTGCACGAACCGCTGCTGGTAAACCGGTTGATATCACCGAACGGGCAGGTGGCCGGCGTCAACGTGACCATCCAGCTGCCGGATGAGGGAACCGGCAGGGAGGTGCCCGAGATCACCGCGTTTGCCCGTGACCTGGTCGAACAGGTCAAGGCGCAGAACCCCAACCTGGACGTGTATCTCACCGGCATGGTGATCATGAACAACACCTTCCAGGAAGTCGCCCTGCATGATCAGGCCACGCTGATTCCGATCATGTTCGCCATTGTGCTGCTGACCCTGGTGCTGCTGTTGCGCTCGTTCACGGCCATGCTCGTTACCTTCCTGGTGATCATCATGAGCATCGTGTCGGCCATGGGTCTGGCCGGCTGGCTGGGCATTGCGCTGACACCGCCGTC
>JBATJF010000246.1:0-3060 GCA_049668345.1 Gammaproteobacteria bacterium | reverse complement strand
TTGGCGGCCTTTTTCTTCGCCGTGCCGGTTGCGGCAGTCTTCTTGCCTGTCGCCTTGTGTTTCGCGATGGCGGCACGAATGGCGTCGTTACGGCGTGTTTCGGTCTTGGTGCTGGCCTTGATCTTGTCCACGATGCGCACAATGGCCTTGAACACATCGGCAACCGCGCCGACACCCTGCACGGTGCGGAGTTTCTCCTGCGCCTTGTAGTAATCCACGACCGGCAGCGTCTGGGCTTCATACACGCGCAGGCGATTGCCGATGGTTTCCTCGTTGTCATCACCGCGGTGGCGCAGCTTGCCACCGCAGGCGTCACAGCGGCCATCCATGTGTGGCGGCGCGTAGAACACGTTGTACATCTGGCCGCAGGACAGGCAGGTACGACGGCCGACCAGCCGCTGGATCAGGGCATCGACATCGACGGACACCAGCAGGGCCAGGTGCAGGGGACGACCCAGCCCTGTCAGGAGCGCATCCAGCGCCTCGGCCTGCTGCAGGTTGCGCGGGAAACCGTCGAGGACGAAGCCGTTGCGGGTATCCGGGCGGGTAATGCGCTCGTGAATGATGCCCAGCACGATATCGTCGCTGACCAGCTGGCCGGCATCCATCGCGACCTTGGCCTGGCGTCCGAGCGCCGAACCGGCCGCCACCGCCTCGCGCAGCATGTCACCGGTCGAGATCTGCGGCAGCTGGTATTTGTCCTCGAGAAGTTTCGCCTGTGTTCCCTTGCCCGAGCCGGGCGCGCCCAGCAATACAATCCTCATAATGCGTTCATATCCCCTGGCACGTTGATTTTATTAACTTCCTGTTCTGGCGAAGAATTTTGAATACAGATATACATATTTTTACATAGCCGCCCCGCAGGCCAGCGTTTAAGCTACCCCCTGCACGTAGTAGAAGTCAACGAAGCTCATGAAATAAATCAGGTTTTGAGCTAGACTTCATGCCCTTTGACGGCCTGTCCAGAATGACCCACAACCCGGCACCTTCAGCTATGAGCGCAATCGAAGATTTCACGGACAGTGAATTGTGGATTATCCGCACCACACTCGAAGAACGCTACGGGATAAAAATCGAACCCCAGCTGGCTGATACCGAGCTGCGTCTGAATCCCTATGCCACGGAACTGACTGTCTGCCCGGCGGCTTACTGGGAGCATGAGGGTTGTCACTTCATCGTCGTCAAGACCGGCGAACCGCGCTACCGCAGCCAGTTTTACTACCGTGTGCATGAAATGTACGGGACAGGTATCGAGGAGTTCGATGACCTGTCGGAATGTGTGGTGACGCTGCTGCAGGTACAGGCGGATTACGTGGCCAGCGGTCGCGACACCACGATTTAATATGAGGTCAGAGCACAGTTTTGCCTTGTCTTCCACTTGCACGGGCTCCAATAGCGAATCAGTGGCAGACGGAATATAGGGGAAAACCGGGAAAAACCGTGCCCTGACCTGGAATTATTCACTACTCGCAAGGGAGAGTTGGCAAATGGCAAAAGCGAAAAAGAATGCATTCTACGCCCAGTCCGGCGGCGTCACGGCAGTCATCAATGCCTCGGCCTGCGGCGTGATTGAAACCGCTCGCAAGCACAAGGATAAAATCGGCAAGGTCTATGCCGGCCGCAACGGCATCATCGGTGCGCTCACCGAGGACCTGATCGACACCAGCAAGGAATCTGCCAGGGACATCGCAGCACTGCGCCACACCCCGAGCGGCGCGTTCGGTTCCTGCCGTTACAAGATGAAGAGCCTCGAGGCGAACAAGCGCGAGTACGATCGCCTGATCGAGGTGTTCGAGGCTCACAACATCGGTTACTTCTTCTATAACGGCGGCGGCGATTCCGCGGATACCTGCCTGAAGGTCTCGCAGCTGTCCCAGGCCACCGGCTACCCGATCCAGGCCATCCATGTGCCGAAGACCGTCGACAACGATCTGCCGATCACCGACAACTGCCCCGGCTTCGGCTCGGTGGCCAAGTACATCGCGATCAGCACCCGCGAGGCCAGCTTCGACGTCGCCTCCATGGCCAAGACCTCCACCAAGGTGTTCGTGCTGGAGGTGATGGGCCGTCACGCCGGCTGGATCGCCGCGGCCGGCGGCATGGCCGCCACCGATGACTGCGACCTGCCGATCGTCATCCTGTTCCCGGAGGTCGTATTCGACCAGGCGGCATTCATGGCCAAGGTCAAGGAGAAGGTCGAAAAGTACGGTTACGTATCCATCGTGGTCTCGGAAGGCGTCCACGACGCCAGCGGCAAGTTCCTTGCCGACCAGGGCCTGAGGGACGCCTTCGGCCACGCCCAGCTCGGTGGCGTAGCACCGGTGATCGCCAACATGGTGCGCGAAGGCCTGGGATACAAATACCACTGGGCAGTGGCCGACTACCTGCAGCGCGCCGCGCGCCACATCGCCTCCAGGACCGACGTCGAACAGGCCTATGCCGTGGGCAAGGCGGCCGTGAAGCTGGCGCTGGCCGGCAGGAACTCCGTCATGCCGACCGTGGTGCGCAGCTCGAGCAATCCGTACCGCTGGAAGGTGGGCGAGGCCGACCTGTCCAAAGTCGCCAACGTCGAGAAGATGATGCCGAAGAACTTCATCACCAAGGACGGTTTCGGTATCACGGACAAATGCCGGGAATATCTCGAACCACTGATGAAGGGCGAGGACTATCCGCCTTACGGCAAGGATGGCATGCCGAAGTACGTGCAACTGAAGAACGTCGCCGTCAAGCGCAAGCTGGGCGATTTCGAAATCAAGTAATCTGGCTACCGCGGGGATACGGTGACAGACCGGGGCTGCCCGGTCGCACCGTGTCCCTGCGGCTGTTGCTGTGCAGGGAGAAACCCGTGACACTCACCAAGGCACGTGAACTGCTCGCAGTCCAGGCGAACATGGGGGGCGGCTATAACCGGAACGCGGCCCGGCTGATCCTGGCCGAGGTGCAGGCAGACCACGGCCAGGCGGCCGTCGATGCCCTGATCCGGGAGTTCGATATGGAAACACTGTTTGGATTGAAACCCGGTACTGAATTCAAGAAACCCTGATTAACCACGAACCGGGG
>JBATJF010000245.1:0-3774 GCA_049668345.1 Gammaproteobacteria bacterium | reverse complement strand
GGTTTGTTTGTTTCTTGGCATATCGCCGTATTAACAGGGCCGCATACCGGTGAGTAATCGAGGTCAGATCCTGGTTATTCCTGAATATTGGCGGAAACCGGGATGTGGAATCGGTTGTATCAGCCGGTATTTTCCTGGTAGATATGAACATCGCGCTGCGGGAACGGAATGGATACATCTTCTGCATCGAAGCGGCGCTTCACTTCTCGCGTAATATCCCAGTAGACATTCCAGTAATCCTGAGGCTTGACCCATGGGCGGCAAATGAAGTTGACCGATGAGTCTGCAAGCTCATGAAGCTTCACGATGGCTGCCGGCTCTTTCAGAACCAGCTGGTGTCCGTTGACAATCTCTTCCAGGATTTTCTGTGTCTTGTCGATATCATCGTTGTAACCGATACCAAACACCATATCCACGCGGCGCTGTGTAATGCCTGTGATATTGGTAATAACGCCACCCCAGACTGAATTATTGGGAACGATAACAAGCTGGTTGTCAGGCGTTCTTAATTGTGTCGATAGCAGGTTCATTGACTCGACCTTGCCGAGTGTTCCCGCCACATTGATCGTGTCACCGGTATCAAACGGTCGATAAAGCAGCATCAGAATACCGCTGGCAAAGTTGCTCAGTGAATTCTGCAACGCAAACGCAATCACGAAGCCGGCGGCACCGATGATTGCGAGTACCGGTCCGATGTTGATTTCCAGTGCAGACAGTCCGACAAAGAAGCCAACGAACAATACCAGTCGACGCGCACTCATCACCAGGAACTCGCTTAACAAAGACGAGAAGTTCTTCGACCTGGAAGCTGCCTTTCGTGCGGCCTTTCCTGCAACGATCGAGAGCAGATAGAACACGATCACGATAACAATAAACTGGATAATGTTGACGGCCCACCGAAAGCCGCCTTCGGGCGACATCAGCCAGCCAGTGATCGTTGTCCATGTCGCACCGGCATCGGTTACATCAACCTTGATGCCGGATACGGCCCTGATATAACTGTCATATTCTTCGGTATCGCCACCCTTGGCTGTCAATTCAGCCAGAACAATATTAAACCGGTCGGTCAGTGCGGTTCTTTCTGCCATTAAAGCAGTGACGTGTTTGATCAGTGCCGTCTTGATATCTGCCTGCATTTCTTTTGTTGTCTCTGCAGGAACGACAGGTTGACCTTCCTCTTTGGCCTTGCGTTCCACTGCCTTGATTGCTTCCTGCACCGAGCTGTCCTGTGACGATTTCGTCACAGCGTCTTTTGCTTCCTGCAAGGCCTGTTCTGCTTTACGCGTAGCTTTCTGCGCCGCTTCAGGCTCGGCTTCGGTTGCGTTTTTTACATCCTCGAGTGTCGACTCGGCTTCACTGGCCTTTTTTATCTCTTGCTTCTTGTAGATAGCGGCCACCTCGGCATTGCTGATTTCTGTTACCTTGTCCTTCAGCAACAGAAGCCATGCCTGTGCCTCCGCTTCCAGTTCGCATTTTGTCAGAGGTTTGACTCGATGGGACAGGACCTCCAGTGGCACCTTCACATCCGTGTTGGTGACCGCCTGGATGTCGGTAGGGCATTCATTGGCAAAAGTCATGGTCGACAGCATGATCAACGCGATTGCCGACCACACCTGCCAGTTCCAGTTAACAAAGAGCTTTTTCATTGAATTCAATCTCCAGGGACTCTTGATCCGTGCGTGATTCGTGTTCATTCTGGCGCGCATTATGTAGTATTCCGGGTAGGAGGTCACGGCTTCGGATCTGCGCAACAATCAGATGTCATGGGAAATATCTCGATAAACACCGTGTATTGATTGTTTATAACCGGTATTTCGAAACGAATTCCGAACTCGGGTTGTGTGATCTGGGCGGCAACTCAGGACGCATCGAAACACTGCGTAGTCTGCGGGCCGGGTCGGGCCTCCCTGGAATATCGAAAAAACAGCAAAGTTGCGGGCCGGGTCGGACCTCCCAATGATATTGAAAAATTGAAAAATCATCCGAGATTGGATCGCTATCAAGGCCCTGGACGGCCTGTTTCAGGCATGAAATGGCAGCTTCAACGAGCGGCATCATTCCGTGTGAAAACGTGATTTCCAGGTTCGGGCTGGTATGACCTGCAGGCCCGATACCCGCGGAGGCAAGCGCATCGATTTCAGGCGGAAAATGCGAGTGATAAGCGTCTGGAATGCTGCATATGTCGACAAATATAGATTTGAAACAGCATGTTGAGGAGGTCCGACCCGTTTGGACCATCAGAAGCCTACAGCAGCAGATCTTCTTCAATACGATGATAGATGCCGGCGGCATCGATAAGTGAATTGGCTGTGAGTGCAGGCACACCATAGACTTCAGTGCTGACGCCGTAGTTCTTGCTGAGCCTGTCGAGTAACAGGTCAAAGTCGCCGTCTCCGGAGAGTAAAACCAGTGTGTCGACGTCGCTTGCGATTTCCATGGCGTCAATGGCAATACCAACGTCCCAGTCACCCTTGGCGGAGCCGTCACTGCGCTGGATATAGGGCTTGAGTTTCACTGTGAAGCCGATGTCCTCGAGGGCATTCTGGAATTTGAGTTGCTGGCTGTCGCCACGATGAATGGCGTAGGCGGTTGCAGATATGATTTCTCCTGCGGCGTTTATCTGTTGCCACAGTTTCCGGTAATCGAATTGGCGACCATAGGCCTGGCGCGTGGTGTAATAGATGTTCTGGACATCTGCAAGAATGGCAATTCGTTTCGACATGGGACAAAGATAACACGGCATGGCCCGGGGACGTCGGAAACGGACACAGGTCATGCCGGGCTGTCAGCTTTATTGCATCGTGGGTGTGTTCAGGGCTGGCGTATTGCTTGATATCCGCTACAGCGGGGGTGCGCGGTGGGGTATTTAGAATAGTCGCGGATGGGATCCGCTCCTGCAGGTGCACCTGATGGAGCAGGAGCGCATCTCATGCGCGATGGTTGCTTCTGTTGCTGTCATCTCAGGATGAGGGTTTTCTCGTATTTCATCGGTTTCTTTTCGTAAACCAGGTTCAGCTCCCTTTCGAAGCTCACCTTGACGATATATGTCTCGCCGTCCTGCGTTACCTTGAAGCTGTCCCTCAGATCGTCCAGCTGATTCATGTTCAGCTGCTTGTCAATCATGTCCTCGAGTTCCCTTGTGCTGCTGACGGGGGTGACTTTATGGGCGTTCTGGATGCTTTCCAGTATGGCATCCACGGTGCCGGCCTCCATGTATTGCGGGATATACTGAAGCCCGATGTAGATGCATGCGCCGATGATGGCCAGGATGATGATCGTGCCGATGCCGGAAGCGCCTTGTTGCGTTTTCTTGCTGGAGTTCATGGTCACTTGTCCTTTTTTGCACGGTGGCCCAGTGTAACAGGGAGAATGACAGGCGGCATGTTACGCACTGTTTCCGCGCACATTTTAAACATTCCTGACCCGGGCGCAACGATTCAATACTTCACGCCGGCTCCACTCGGGAATATGCTGCGGATCAGAAATAAGGATGTAGCCCGGGTTTCGCCATGTTCAATCCAGGCTACTGAAGACAAATCCATGCAGATAGACGCGGAAAATATCGTTCTTAGCTGTCCCGAAACCGGGATATACCATCGCCTGCTGGCGCTGGATGGAAAGGATATCCTGGAGCTGGGCTGCGGCAATGCTGCAATCACCCGCGACATCGCGACCGCCGGTGTGGATCGTAGGATCACGGCACTGGAAGTTGACGAAATCGCCCATGAAAAAAACCTGCTGATAGAGGATTTACCCAACGTAACGTTCGGCCTC
>JBATJF010000244.1:0-1822 GCA_049668345.1 Gammaproteobacteria bacterium | reverse complement strand
CGTGTTCTTCGTCGTCACCGCCAACACGCTCGACACCATCCCCGCGCCGCTGCTCGACCGCATCGAGGTGCTGCGCCTGTCCGGCTACAGCGAGGCGGAAAAGCTGCAGATCGCGCGCCGCTACATCCTCGGCCGTACCCTGGATAACGCCGGCGTCAAGCAGGAACAGCTCGTCATCGACGACACTTCGCTCGCCTACGTCATCCGCAACTACACGCGTGAGGCCGGCGTGCGTTCGCTGGAACGCGCCCTGGGCCGCATCGTGCGCAAGGTCGCCACACGCATCGCCGAGGGTCACACCGAGCCGGTCACGCTGACCGAAGAACTCATCACCGAGTATCTCGGCCCGCCGCGCATGGCGCGCGAGGGCAAGCGCGCGGAACTGATCCCGGGCATCGTGGCCGGCCTGGCCTGGACCGAGACCGGCGGCGAGGTACTGTACGTCGAGGCCGTGATGTTGCCGGAAGGCAAGGACCTCACCCTGACCGGCCAGCTCGGCAGCGTGATGCAGGAATCCGCGCGCGCCGCCCAGAGCTACATCTGGTCACAGGCGCAGGAGCTGGGCATCGCCCCCGAGCTGATCCGCAAGTCCGGCATGCACATCCACGTGCCGGCCGGCGCCACGCCCAAGGACGGCCCGTCCGCCGGCGTGACCATGGCCACTGCGCTGGCCTCCGCCTACACCGGCGCCTCCATCCACGACGACATCGCCATGACCGGCGAGATCACCCTGAGTGGACTGGTGCTGCCGGTCGGCGGCATCAAGGAAAAGATGCTCGCCGCGCACCGCGCCGGCTTCAAGCGGGTGATCCTGCCGAAGGACAACGAAGCCGACCTCGAGGAACTGCCGGAAGAGGTGAGGGCGGCGATGACGTTCATCCCGGTGGGGCGGATTGACGAGGTGCTGAAGATTGCGATCAGTGGGTTTGAGGTGCGGGTTTAAAAAATGGTGTCAGAGCACATTTTTCTCGAATATTAGCGATAATTGTGCTCTGACACCGTTTTAAATGGGGCCAGCTCGACTGATATGACGATGTCTTGACGAATCAAAGGTGTCTGACCGTATTACTTTAAATGGCCGACCAACGAAGTAGACTTTCCAGTCGATTACATCATCTTTATCCTGTTGTGCGAGAGGATTATCGATGAACCCCCTGAAAATCCTGCCTTGCCGCTGCAGATAACGCTCAGCTTCCCGACGCGCATTTTTCGTTTGATCAAGTCTCTGGCTGATCGCTGAATACAGCCGGCAATGCTGGTAAAATCCGCGGATCGCATTGCAACGACGTACTCAACCACCAGGAATTGGATTAGACATGCTCAGGATCAGCGTGATGAACAGCAAGGGTGGCTGCGGTAAAACCACGATTGCCACCAATCTGGCCAGTTATTGCGCGTCGCGCGGTTGCGTTACCGCGCTGTTCGATTATGACCGCCAGGCTTCCACCAGCCGCTGGGCAACGACGCGGCCCGCCGGCAGTCCGCCGGTTCATTGTGTGGCCGCCTACGAAGCGCCGCCGGCGGGCGTCACGCGTGCCTGGCAGATGCGTATCCCGCAGGATACCCGCTATGTCATCACCGACACACCGGCCGGCTGTGCCGCGATCGATCTCGAAGACCGGGTTGCCGAGGCCGACATCATTCTCATCCCGGTGCTGCCTTCCTCGATCGATATCCATTCCACGGCTGACTTCATCAGGGACCTGTTGCTGGTCGGCAAGGCCAGGGTGCACAACACGCGCCTGGCGATCGTCACGAACCGCACGCGTATCCGCACGCGGGCCGTCGACAAGCTGGAACGCTTTCTCAACAAGCTCGACAT
>JBATJF010000243.1:0-7902 GCA_049668345.1 Gammaproteobacteria bacterium | reverse complement strand
CGCGCGGATCGGCCGGGTGTATGCGCGTGGCGAGCGAGGTGAGTTTCAGCGAGATCTCGGGCGAAGCCGTGCCGGCGCCGGCCTGCGGCAGGCCCGCCAGGAGGCCGAGGTAGGCCTGCTGGTAGGCGTCCGCCTCGCGCTCGCTGAGCACCGCCTCGCCCAGCAGGTCGAGGCTGCAGCGCATGCCGCGCTGCTCCAGCTTCGCGAGCGTGTGTAACGCGCGCGGCAGGGTATTCCCGCCCATGAAGCGCCGCGACAGACCCCGCAGGGTGGCGCGTACCAGCGGCGCGGCAATGGATACGGCCCAGGGTGCATCGCTGTGGCGCAGGCTCCAGCGGCTGAGCGAAGGCCACGGCAGTTCAACGTCCGCAAAGTAATCCTGCAGGTGCGCCACCAGTACCGCGTCGTCGGTCAGTACCGGCAGCACGTCGATGAAGCGCAGCGTCTGCAGGCGAAACCCGGGGTCCCGGACCGCACGCTCCATGAGCACGTCGAGCCAGCCACTGCCTGCGACCTCTGCCGCATGGCCGGTGGCATCGAGCAAACGGCCACCCAGCGCCTGAATACGCGACTCGATTCCGGCCGGTGGCACTGCGGATACCCGCCTTCCCGGACCGGACAATTCAGGCGGCACGCCTAAACGTGTATTCACTGCCCTGACGCCGGTCCTTGATACCCATGCGCTCGAACAGGATCTCCTGCCCGTCCTCGATAGCGCGCGGATCTCCACCGACGGCGATGAAGCCTTCACGGGTGACCCCGCAATGGATGATGCCGAGCTTGTCATGCTCGGCGGGTGCCAGTGTCAGTGTGTCGGTATCGGACATTTCCATAGCCTCCTTGTCAGTGCAACCCGTTGCCCCTGCAACAGGAGATTCATACTAAGGATAGAAGAGAATTTGCCACCCGAAACGTTATCCGGATGCCGCTGCATTGACAAAAGCAATACTTGCGCTTGTATTAAAGTTGCACTGCGGATTTCGTCATGGTGATGAGAGAGAAACAAAACTCATTCCGGCTGACAGTCATGAATTCCGTCGCAGCGTTTGCGGGCCAGACACGATGCCGGAATACCATCACCGCGCATGAAAATTTCCGTGATTGACTAACGGGGACCGGACGATGAACGCTTCGTATGCAGCAGCACCTGCACTGGCATATCCGGTGATAACGGGCGGCTGCCTGCTGGCCGTTGTCACTGCCTTCGAGCCCCAGGCGACCGGTGCCTGGCATATGGCTGGCACCTGGCTGTTCTGCGGACTGATCCCCTACATTGTCTACGGGAGCTTCTCGACAGTGCTGGATGGCTGCACCCTGCTCGTGACGGGCATCGTATTGATTGCCGTCGACCTGACCGCACGTGCCGGTATTGGATTCACGGCCGCCGCCAACCCTGATCCGTTAACACCGATCTGGCTGGCCACCGTGCTGGTGCTGGCTATCCTGCCGGCCTGTGCGCTGGCAGGAAAACTGCTCGGACGGTTGCCGGCCTGCCGGTATGGCAACAATACCCCCCATGATACTGCATGATTTTTTTAGACGCCCTTTTCCCCCGCGTCTACATGCAGCCTGCCGCCAGCGCCGGCAAACACCATGTCACGCGGGACAGCAGGATCGGCTATATTCACCAGGCCTCAGGCGAAGCCGCCTGCCTGTCCCTGGCGAACTGCCGGTTTGCTCCTGAATGCAGACGCCTGGAGAGCCTCGCCCCGCAAGTAAACCACCCCTGCCCTGCGCTGCCATGTCCTTCGCAAACTCAGCCCTGGTCGCCGCGCAGGCAGGGTGCACGATACGGCTCGGGAACATTATCCGGGCATTCGCCACAGCGTTCATTACCGGGCACGGCAAAGTCGATTTTGCGCGGATAAGGCAGATGCATATTTTCCATGATCCCGACAAACTCCTGCAGCGTCTTACCCATGCCGAGGCGCGGGTTACGCGCCTTTTCCTGCCCGATGCTGGTAATGCAACGACCCTCGTAATCGTGGCAGGGATAGACCAGCGTCTCGTCCGGCAGGCTAAAGAATTTCTCGTGAATGCTGCGGTACAGGGTTGCCGCATCGCCGGACTGGAAATCCGTGCGTCCGCAGGCGTCGATCAGCAGGGCATCGCCGCTGAACAGCAGCTTGTGCGTGCCGTTGTCGACCAGGTAGGCGTGATGATGACTGGTGTGGCCCGGCGTAAACAGCGGGTGCAGCATGAGATTGCCAATGCGAAAAGGCTCGCCCTCCCTGACGTCGATATCGGCACAGGGTAGTTCGTCAATGGCCGGAAATGCCATGCGGCTGCCGGTCAGTTCGCGCAGACGTCGCGCGCCCGTGAGGTGATCGGCATGAATATGGGTGTCGATTGTGTAGTCGAGCGTCAGACCCATCGCCTGCAGGATTGACATATCGCGCTGCGCGGTATCCAGCACCGGGTCGATCAGCGCCGTTTTGCGGCTGTCCGGACAACCGAGCAGATAGGTATAGGTGCTCGAGTCTGGCTCGAATAACTGCCTGAAGATCATACAGCCTCCTGCGTGTGGCGAATCCTGAATTGTCGCCTGAAAACGCCTGCCTGGACAGCCCCGTTCCTGAAGAAACCGTCCCCGCCCTGTTCTGCCATTCTGCACCTGCTATACTTGATACAGCAGGTTTTACTCGCAACCGGATCCTGGATTTATTCATGCGGACAGGTATTGCACCGGGGTGACAGCAGGTCATGCGCCTCATACAGTGCCGCCACCGGCACGGGATGCAACCGTCAGGGCAGTGCAGGGAGCAGACTGATGACTGAACAACTCGACAAAACAGCTGTAGTCACCAACCTCAACAGGGTCCTCGAACTGGAGCTGGCCGGTGTCGTACGCTACACCCACTACGCCCTGATGATCTTCGGCTACAACCGCATCCCCATCGTTTCCTGGATGCAGGCGCAGGCCGATGAATCCCTGGCCCATGCCCGGGAGGCCGGTGAACTGATCACGCTGCTCGGCGAACATCCCTCGCTGGCTATCGGTCCGCTGCTGGAAAGCCACAAGCACGACATCGGCGATATCCTGCGCGAGTCCCTGGAACACGAGCGCGAAGCGCTGGCGGCCTACCGGGAACTGCTCGCGCTGGTGGAGGGCCGCTCGGTGCATCTGGAGGAATATGCCCGCCGCATGATTTCCCTGGAAGAAATGCACCAGGGCGACGTGGATAAAATGTTGCGCAAACCCGGGGAAGTAGGTGTCTATACTGATTGAATCCGACGACAGTATTTGACGTCGTATTGACCTGGAAGAGGGAGGATTTATGGCTGATATCAATGCTTACATAGCCAGACCGAGCCTTGACGCTCCCGATGTCATGGATCGACACAATGAGCTTGCACACTGGAACCGTGATAGCGCCGTTGAACTGGCTGCACACGAAGGGATCAGATTGAGCGACGGACACTGGAAGGTGATCTTCTTTCTGCGCCGCTACTATCTCGACCACGGATGGCCCGCCTATCCCCGCATCCTGATTCGTGATCTGGACAAGGCGTTCTCCGACGACGGCGGCACATGCTATCTCTACCGGCTTTTCCCGCGGGGTCCCCTGGCACAGGGTGCGTATATCGCCGGCTTGCCCGTGCCGGCCAATGTGACGGACAACTCATTCGGGTACGTGCAGTAGCGGCACATGGCCTGCCCGAACACTGCGTTTTATTAATGAGGCTTGCATAAACAAGTGACAGACGTCTTGTCTACTGTCGTCATTCCCGCGCAGGCGGGAATCCGGATTAGCACTGATAGTCCTGGATTCCGGCTCGCGCTCGCGAGACTCGCCTGGCCGGAATGACGATGAAATCATGCCAGCCGTTCATGCAAGCCTCAATCAGTCAATGCTGAAGATTGACTGTTAATCTGCTGGTTTGCGCTGAAATTTGATCCGGGATTCGCATCGGGAAATAGCCCGGATAAACTACCTGTAACCCAGGTGTAAACAACCAGTCAATTCGTATCAGGCGGATGCATACACCATGCAAATATACGGTGATATCGGATCAGTTCTCCGCGCAAATTCACACATCGAGCAACGCCGGGGTTCGCCGGATTCATGACCGGCACCATCAAGCGCGCTGTTGCCCTTGTCGGGTCGACCGGCGCCCGCTTCACGACCGGTGACTTGCCGGGTGGGCTTGCAGCAACTGCGGTTGCGCTGCCCCAGTCCATGGGACTTGGTGTTGCCCTGTTTCTCGCGATGGGGCTAGACGCATCCACCGGTGCGCTGGCGGGCCTGGTGGGTGCTGCTTCCCTGTCTCTGTTCTCCGGCCTGGCCGCGGCCACAATGGGCATGGTCAGCGCGCCCAACGGTCCGGTGACCATGCTCCTCTCTGTCAGCCTGACCTCAGTCGCCGCTCAGGGTATCCAGGAAGATGGCATCCTGCTGGCGCTCGTCATTATCATGGTGCTGACAGGGCTCTTGCAGCTCCTGCTTGGCATCACGGGAGGCGGACAGTTCGTCATGTTCATTCCCTATCCAGTCGTTGCCGGTCTCGTCACCGGCATTGGTGTGCTCATGATCATGTCCCAGCTCCAGCCGCTGTCCGGCGAGGAGGTGAAGGCGCCGGGCGGGGGCTGGATGGTATCAATGACGAATTGGTGATTTTCACCTGAAACAGGCAGCATTGACAGACTCGCCCCTGATGGCTGGCTTCCCTGCCCTGCTCCGCCATGAAGGATCTGCTGATACACTTCGCCCGTCTCCCGACCACGATCGCCAGTCTCCCGGGGCCTGGTGGCGTGAAAAGCATCGTCGCCGACAGCCTGCTCATGAAGCAGCAACTAATGATTATGAACCGCGCCCGACGGTGTGCACCCAGGCTCTCGATCCTGGACCGTTTCCTTCCCGGTTTCTGGTCATTGTTTCCAGGCCCACGCCATATCCAGCGGGCTGCCGTCATTATCCGGCCATCGACGCTGCTGAAATTCCATCACCTGCACAAGCAGCGCAAGTACCGACTGCTGTATTCAGCCGTTCGCAGAGGCAAACCGGGTCCGAAGGGCCCATCACCTGAACTCATCCAGGCCATCGTCGAATTAAAACGTCGCAACCCACGGTTTGGCTGTCCACGAATCGCCCAGCGCATCAATAACGCGTTCGACACCGATATCGATAAAGATATCGTGCGACGCGTCCTTGCAAAACATCACCGGCGCACCCCAGGCGGCAGCGGACCGTCGTGGCCGAGCTTCCTCGGTCACACGAAAGACAGTCTCCGCAGCATAGAACAGTAAGGCACCGGCCTTGAGGCGTTGCTCCATCCCTGGCCCGCTCAAGTGTGCGACAAAAGCGCCTGGCGACCCGGCATACATTGAAGTGGACCCCGGTCTCCTCCCGGCACGGGGGTGAGTGCATGACGTGCAGCAGTGTATGATGTCAACGGAATCGACTGGCAACGCGGGCAGTATCCAGGTGAGCATGGTAGGCGTCGACAATCTGGCCAAGGTGTACTGGTCCGGCAGCACGCGACAAGTGGTGTTCGACAGGCTGACGTTCAGCGTCAGGCAAGGCGAAACGGTCGCCTTGCTGGGGGCCAGTGGCAGTGGCAAGACGACCCTGCTCAACCTGATCAGCGGTATCGACAGACCGGACAGCGGCAAGGTGTCGCTGGACGGTGTCGATGTACACGCACTGGCGGAACCCGAACGCACCCTGTTGCGGCGCCGGCGTATCGGTTTCGTATTCCAGTTTTTCAACCTTATACAGACCCTGACAGTGGGTGAAAACATTGCCCTGCCGCTGGAACTGCTGGGTGATGACAATTCCGCCGCGCAACAACGCGCTGCCGAGCTGCTGGAAGCTGTCGGACTCGGCGGTCTGGGGCATCGCTTTCCCGAAACACTGTCGGGCGGCGAACAGCAGCGTGCCGCCATCGCCCGCGCACTGGTGCACCGGCCCGACCTGTTGCTGGCCGACGAGCCCACCGGCAACCTGGATGAGGACAGCGCTGGCCGGATCATCGAGTTGCTTACCGGCCTGGCCAGGCGGCAGGGAACGACCATGCTGCTGGTAACGCATAGCACCCGTGTTGCACAGGCGGCCGACCGGGTGCTGCGTCTGAGCCACGGGCACCTGGCGACAGACTGAATGCCGTGAAATTTTTTTCGCCATTGCTGTTACGTGCCGGACTGCGCTATATGTTGCGCCATCGCTGGCAGGGTCTGCTGGCCTTGTCCGGCATCGCACTGGGTGTGGCGGTGGTACTGGCGGTGGACCTGGCCAACAGCGGTGCACGTGCCGCCTTCGAGCTGTCCGCGCAGCAGTTGCAGGGCAAAGCCACGCATCGCCTTGCCATGCCCGGCGCCGGGCTACCCGATGCGGTGTATGTCAGCCTGATACGCCAGCCCGGTGCACCGCCCATGGCGCCGGTGGTGAGCGGCTGGGTCGGGGTCGCAGGTGGCACGGGCCGTTATCATCTGGTGGGCTTCGACCTGCTAAGCGAGGCGCCATTCCGCAGCCAGCTTGCCGAGGTGTCGACCGGCGCGGGCTTCACCGCAGACTGGCTGACACAGGCCGGTGCGCTGGTGCTTGGCGAGGCAACGGCGCGCGCGCTCGATGTCGCTGCAGGTGACAGGCTGGAGATTGCCTACCGGGGCAGGCCCGCCACGCTCGCTGTGCTGCGTATCGATACGCAGCACAGCGCTGCCAGTGACGACCTGCTGCTGGTCGATATCGCCACCGCCAAATCCATTCTGCAGATGAACGGGCAGCTCAGCTACGTGGACCTGATACTGGATGACGCCGGCGAACGCTGGGTCAGGCAACGCATCCCGACCGGCGTGCAGTTGCAGACGGTCGCCGGGCAGGCACAGGGCGTGACACGTCTGTCGGCGGCATTCGAGCTCAACCTCACCGCCATGAGTCTGCTGGCCCTGCTGGTCGGCATGTTTCTTATTTTCAATGCCATGACCTTTTCCATGGTGCAGCGGCGCAACCTGTTCGGGCGGCTGCGCGCCATCGGTGTGACGCCGCGGGAACTGTTCGGCCTGATCCTGCTCGAGGCCACGATACTGGCGGCAGTGGGTACCCTGTTTGGCCTGTTGCTCGGCGTGTGGCTGGGCCAGGGGCTGACCCGGCTGGTGGCGGCTACCGTCAGCGACCTTTACTACACGGTCAGCGTGACGGCCCTGCACCTGGACTGGACGTCACTGGTGATCGCCGCCGGCCTGGGCGTGGTAGCGACCCTGCTGGCGACACTGGTGCCCGCCTGGCAAGCCGCGCGTATGCCCCCGTTGACGACACTCTCGCGGGCGGCACTGGAGCAGGCCGCGCGCCGCGGCGTTCCCCTGTGGGCGCTGCTCGGGCTGGTGTTGTTGTCGGCGGGCTTGCTGCTGGCTCTGGTATTGCCGGGCGGCGTGATCATGAGCTTTGCCGGCCTGTTTGCGCTGGTGCTGGGCGCGGCCATGATGACACCCCTGATGATCCGCGTGCTGCACCGGCTACTGGCGCGTGCGGCCCTGCCCGGTATCTGGCGGATGGGCGTGCGCGATCTGGACAGGCATCTGTCGCGCCTGGGTATTGCCGTGGCGGCGCTGATGGTGGCGTTGTCAGCCAGCGTCGGTGTCGGTGTCATGGTGGAAAGCATGCGTGGTTCGGTCAACACCTGGCTGAGCGACCTGCTGAGTGCAGACCTCTATGTCGCAGCCGAAGGCTTTGCTGAGGGTGCGTATCTGCCTGAAGCCGTCCTGCACGAGGTGTCCCGGCTGGAAACCGTGGCGGCACTCAGCCGATACCGCGAGCGCAGGCTGCCGCTGGCCGGCCGGCGCGTGGAACTGATCGGGGCGCACCTGGCCGCGCCGTCGCGCCGCGGCTTTGTACTGTTGAGCGGCGCACGGTCGGCATGGAAGGAATTTGACAGGGGTGCGGTGCTGGTTTCCGAACCACTGGC
>JBATJF010000242.1:0-14203 GCA_049668345.1 Gammaproteobacteria bacterium | reverse complement strand
GTCGCGCAGTTGCTGTTTCTCGAGTCAGAGAATCCCGACAAGGACATCCACCTGTACATCAACTCGCCGGGTGGCTCGGTCACGGCCGGACTCGCCATCTACGATACCATGCAATTCATCAAGGCGGATGTCAGCACCATGTGCATCGGGCAGGCTGCCAGCATGGGTGCGCTGTTGCTGGCCGGCGGTGCGCAGGGCAAGCGTGTCTGCCTGCCTCACTCGCGCATCATGATCCACCAGCCGCTGGGCGGCTTCCAGGGACAGGCTACTGACATCGACATCCATGCCCGGGAGATACTGCATATCAGGGAGCGCCTGAACCAGATTCTTGCCAGGCATACGGGGCAGTCACTCGACCGGATCCAGAAAGATACCGATCGTGATAACTTCATGGGGGCCGCCGCCGCCAAGGAATACGGCCTGATCGACCAGATCCTCGAACAGCGGCCCATGGTGGCTGGCAAGGACAAGGATTAACCGGTTTCGGCACGCCTGCCATGCACCGTCCGGCGATACCGGCGGGCCGGGACGGCAGAAACCCTTATTTATCTGTTAGATAAAATAAAAGAAAACGGTGTCGAAGGAGTTGAACGATAATAACCTTTAGTGTTAAAAACAGGGTGCAGCGTCAGTGTTGATAACCGTGAGGGCTAGACATGAGCAATGATCGTAATGGCAAGGGCGATGACGGAAAGCTGCTCTACTGCTCATTCTGTGGCAAGAGCCAGCATGAAGTACGCAAGTTGATTGCCGGTCCCTCCGTATTCGTCTGCGACGAATGCGTCGAGTTATGCAACGACATCATCCGCGAGGAAATGCAGGAAAAGAGCGGTGCCGGAGCCGAGAAGCTGCCCAAGCCGCAGGAAATCAACGATGTGCTCAACGAGTACGTCATCGGCCAGTACCGGGCCAAGAAGGTACTGGCGGTCGCGGTGTACAACCACTACAAACGGCTGGAGGCAAAGACCCGGAAAGACGAGGTCGAGCTGTCAAAGAGCAATATCCTGCTGATCGGTCCAACCGGTTCGGGCAAGACCCTGCTGGCCGAGACCCTGGCACGCTTCCTCGATGTGCCGTTCACCATTGCGGATGCGACCACCCTGACCGAAGCCGGTTATGTCGGCGAGGATGTCGAGAACATCATCCAGAAGCTGCTGCAGAAATGCGATTACGACGTCGAGAAGGCCCAGACCGGCATCGTCTACATCGACGAGATCGACAAGATTTCCAGAAAGTCGGATAACCCTTCCATCACGCGTGATGTATCCGGCGAGGGTGTGCAGCAGGCGCTGCTCAAGCTCATCGAGGGCACCATCGCCTCGGTACCGCCGCAGGGTGGCAGGAAGCACCCGCAGCAGGAATTCCTGCAGGTCAACACCTCGAACATCCTGTTCATCGTTGGCGGGGCATTTGCCGGCCTGGACAAGATCATCCGCGGCCGGTCCGAGAAAGGCGGAATCGGCTTCTCGGCCGAGGTCAAGAGCAAGGATGAAAAGCAAAACCTCGGCGAGGTGCTCTATGACGTCGAGCCGGAAGACCTGATCAAGTACGGCCTGATCCCGGAATTCGTCGGCCGGCTGCCCGTGGTCGCCACGCTCGAGGAACTCGACGAGGAAGCGCTCGTCCAGATCCTGACCGAGCCGAAGAATGCGCTCACCAAACAGTACGAAAAACTGTTCGACATGGAGGGTTGCGAAATCGAGTTTCGCGATGAGGCCCTGCGTGCTGTCGCCGGCAAGGCGATGGAGCGCAAGACCGGCGCGCGTGGTCTGCGCACCATTCTCGAGCAGGTGCTGCTGGATACCATGTATGACCTGCCCTCGATGGACAACGTCAGAAAAGTGGTCATTGACGAGAATGTCATCGTCAGTGGTTCCAAACCCTACATGATTTTTGACGCTCCCGAAGCCATCGCTGTCTCCGAGTAAATAACTTCTTTATCGGAAATAAAGAGTTACCCGATTGCCGGGATTCCGGAAAAGCTGGCATATTCCTTGCTGTATAGTAACTACCTGTCAAAAAACGGTTGATGTTGCGCTGTTCGGCCCCATAGTAGGGTCATATGCAGCTGGCGTGTGTTACCCGGGTACTGGCGGGAAAGGCTGTAGATCTGTCGATGCACGGACAGGCTGCCGGCACGGTATAGGCTAATTTCACCGAATTCACTAACGGACGGACACATTTATGACAGACCAGGCTTCGAAAGCGATACCCGTCTTGCCCCTCAGGGATGTGGTTGTTTACCCGCACATGGTCATCCCCCTGTTTGTCGGGCGCGAGAAATCGATCAATGCGCTGGATACCGCAATGCAGGAAGACAAGAAGATCCTGCTGGTCGCGCAGAAGAATGCCGAAATCGACGATCCCGAGATCGCCGACATTCACGAAATCGGAACGCTTTCCACCATCCTGCAATTGCTCAAGCTGCCAGACGGCACCGTGAAGGTACTCGTCGAGGGCGCCGAGCGCGTGCGTATCACCGGCTATGACAATACCGACGCGTTCTTCACGGCGCATGTCGAGTTCATGGAGCCGGAAGCCGAAGAGGACGAGAAGGAACTTGAAATTCTCACACGTTCGCTGCTGGCCATGTTCGACCAGTACGTGAAGCTGAACAAGAAAGTGCCGCCGGAAATCCTCACGTCCCTGTCCGGTATCGAGGAACCGGGACGCCTGGCAGATACCATCGCCGCTCACATGTCACTCAAGCTCGAGGAGAAACAGAAGATCCTCGAGATCAACAACGACCGCGCCCGCCTCGAGCGCCTGATGGTGCTGATCGAGGGCGAGATCGACATCATGCAGATCGAGAAGCGCATCCGTGGCCGCGTCAAGCAGCAGATGGAGAAGAGCCAGCGCGAGTACTATCTGAACGAGCAGATGAAGGCGATTCAGAAAGAACTCGGCGACATGGAGGATACGCCGAACGAGGTCGAGGAACTGGAGCAGAAAATCGTCAAGGCCGGCATGAGCAAGGAAGCCAGGGAAAAGGCGACCACCGAGCTCAACAAGCTGAAGATGATGTCACCGATGTCCGCCGAGGCGACTGTGGTCAGGAACTATATTGACTGGCTGGTCAGCGTGCCCTGGAAAAAACGCTCCAAGATCCGCCACGACCTTGCCGCAGCGGAAAGCATTCTGGAAGAGGATCACTACGGCCTGGAAAAGGTCAAGGAACGCATCCTCGAATACCTGGCCGTGCAACAGCGGGTCAAGAAACTGAAGGGCCCGATCCTGTGCCTGGTGGGTCCGCCCGGTGTCGGCAAGACCTCGCTGGGTCGTTCCATCGCACGCGCTACCGGCCGCAAATTCACGCGCATGTCGCTGGGTGGCGTGCGTGACGAGGCCGAGATCCGTGGCCACCGCCGTACCTATATCGGTTCACTGCCCGGCAAGATCATCCAGAACCTGTCCAAGATGGGTGTGCGGAATCCGCTGTTCCTGCTGGATGAAATGGACAAGATGTCCATGGATTTCCGTGGTGATCCCTCGTCCGCGCTGCTGGAGGTGCTGGATCCCGAGCAGAACAACACATTCGCCGATCATTATCTGGAGGTCGACTTCGACCTGTCCGACGTGATGTTCGTCGCCACGGCAAATACCATGAACATTCCCGCGCCGTTGCTCGACCGCATGGAAGTCATTCGTATTCCTGGCTATACCGAGGACGAGAAGATCAACATCGCCATGCGCTACCTGCTCAAGAAGCAGGTCGAGAACAGCGGTCTGAAAGAGAACGAGATCTCCGTCAGCGAGCACGCGATACGCGACATCGTGCGCTTCTACACCCGCGAGGCAGGTGTACGTAATCTCGAGCGTGAAATATCCAAGATCTGTCGCAAGGTGGTCAAGGAACTGGTACTGCACGAGAAGGGCAGGAAGATCGCCGTCACGCCAAAGAACCTTGAGAAATATCTCGGCGTCAAGCGTTTCCGCTACGGGCGCGCGGAAGAGAACGACCAGGTCGGCCAGGTCACCGGTCTGGCCTGGACGGAAGTCGGTGGCGAACTGCTGACCATCGAGTCGGCCGTCGTCGCGGGCAAGGGCAAGATGATTCACACCGGGCAGCTGGGTGACGTCATGCAGGAGTCCATCCACGCGGCGATGACCGTTGTACGCAGTCGCTCGGCATCGCTGGGTATCGATCCCGAGTTCTACCATAAATACGATATCCACATTCACGTGCCGGAAGGGGCTACCCCGAAGGACGGGCCGAGTGCCGGTGTCGGTATGTGCACCGCACTGGTATCCGCGCTGACCGATATTCCGGTGCGGGCCGACGTGGCCATGACGGGTGAGATCACCCTGCGCGGCGAGGTGCTGCCGATCGGTGGCCTGAAGGAGAAACTGCTGGCGGCACACCGTGGCGGGATCTCCATCGTGCTGATCCCTGAGGAAAACCGGAAGGATCTTGCCGAGATTCCCCGCAACGTCAAGGACAAGCTGGACATCAGGCCGGTGCGCTGGATCGACGAGGTTCTGGAGGTCGCGCTCACGCACCAGCCGACACCGCTGCCGAATACCGAGACCAAGAGCGCACCCCGCAAGAGCACGAAGCCAAAGGCAAAGGTAAAAAATCTGACCGCGCACTGACAGCCATGGGCCAGCAATGACCGCCGCTATTCACCACCTGGTGGATAGCGGCGGTATTTTGCACCCGGTAACCGAGTTCTGATAATGTTCGCCACCAGTGGCGGCATTTGCGGCCGGGCAGGACGTTTTCCAGCAGTATCAAACAAGATAAACCTCAACCACACCAGGGAACCCTATATGAAAAAATCAGAATTGATCGATGCTGTTGCCAGTTCCTCCGGCCTGTCCCGCACCGATGCGGCCAGTGCCACCGATGCCGTTCTGGACAGTATTGTCAGTGCACTGGCTGGCGGCGACCAGGTCATCATTTCCGGATTTGGCACCTTCTCGGTCCGGGAACGTGCCGCACGCAGCGGCCGCAATCCGCAGACCGGTGAAACCATCCAGATCAAGGCCTCGAAATCACCGGGCTTCAAGGCTGGCAAAGCCTTCAAGGATGCCGTAAACTAGCGCGCCTTCGGGTGCTTAGCTCAGCTGGGAGAGCGTCGCCCTTACAAGGCGAATGTCGGGGGTTCGATCCCCTCAGCACCCACCAAGGATCAGGAGTGGTAGTTCAGCTGGTTAGAATACCGGCCTGTCACGCCGGGGGTCGCGGGTTCGAGTCCCGTCCACTCCGCCATATGACCAGAGAAGGGCGCCCGAACGGGTGCCCTTTCTTTGTCAGACGCTGAACAATCAGGTCACCCGGAATATCCGAGACGCATTATGCTGCTTGCCATACGTGAAAAAGTGATGGGGATCGTGGGCTGGATCGTCCTCGGTATCCTGTTCGTTGCCTTCGCCTTCTTCGGTCTGGACTCCTACCTGCAGTCGAACGCCACCAGCGCCGTGGCGAAGATCAATGATGTCGAGATTACGCCCCGGCAGTATCAGAATGCCTACAACCAGATGATGTCGAACCTGCAGCGGGCCCTGGGTGCTGCCTTCGATCCGGCAAAATTCGACGAAAAGCTGATCAGGGAAAGCACCATCAACAAGCTCGTCAACGACGAACTCGTCCTGCAGGCCGCCGAGGCCGAGGGGTTTTCAGCCAGCGAGCGCCAGATCGCGGAACGCATCAAGACTGTCGAAAGTTTTCAGAAGGATGGCGTGTTCTCGAAAGAGCGCTATGTACAGGTATTGCGCTACCAGGGGCTTGCCCCGCACGAATTCGAATGGCGACTGAAGCAGGAAATCATGGCCAGCCAGCTGAAGTCCGGCATCGCGCTGACCGCCGCGGGTACCGAGCAGGCCCTGCGTGAAGCCTTCCGCCTGGAGGGGCAGCGGCGCCGCTTCAACTACCTGCTGATCCCGGCCGCAGTGGTCGCCGATAAGGCCGCCGTATCGGACCAGGAGATCGAGGACTACTACGCGACGCATCCCGGCGACTTCATGCGCAAGGAACGCGTCAGGATCGCTTTCCTGGAACTCAATGCTGCCGGGATCAACCTCGCCAACGATGTCGACGAGGACCAGGTCAAGGCGCTGTATGAAGAGCAGCGCGAGAATTTTGTTACACCGGAACAGCGTCGTGCACGGCATATTCTGGTGCAGTTCGAGGGCCAGACCGCTGACGACATAGCGGCAGCCCGGACGAAGGCCGAGGCCATCGAGCAGCGTCTCGAGGCCGGTGAGTCGTTCGAGACCATCGCCGGAACGGAGTCGGATGATCCTGTCTCGGCTCCCGCAGGCGGCGACCTGGGATTCTTCGCCAGGGGGCTCATGACCCCGGAATTCGAGAATGCGGTTTACGCCATGTCCGTCGGCGAGCGCAGTCCGCCGGTACAGACCGAGTACGGCTTCCACATCATCGAGTTGCTGGAAATCAAGCCCGAGG
The DNA here is from genome assembly GCA_049668345.1 of Gammaproteobacteria bacterium. Taxonomy (GTDB): domain Bacteria; phylum Pseudomonadota; class Gammaproteobacteria; order UBA9214; family UBA9214; genus UBA9214. The sequence goes on along the minus strand of JBATJF010000242.1, from coordinate 7,794 downwards.
TCGCGACACCGCTGGCCGACGTGCGCGATCAGCTGGTGACGCAGCTTCTCGACAAGGAGCGTGGTGAACTGTTCTACGACCAGTCGGAGACCCTGTCCAACCTGGCGTTCGAGCAGCCGGACTCACTGCAGGGCGCGGCCGATGCCCTGGAACTCAAGATCGTCGAATCGGACTGGATCGAGCGTGACAGCGCTGCCGGCATTGCCGCCAACCCGGACGTGCGGGAAGCCATCTTCAGCGACGACGTGCTCGTGCAGGGCAACAACAGTCAGGCGATAGAAATCGGTGATGACCATGTCGTCGTGCTGCGCATACTGGAACACCAGCCGGCCGAACAGCAAACACTGGACAGCGTCAGGGAGCGCGTGGCCGAGGCCGCGCGCCAGGAAAAGACCCGGGCCTTGCTCGAGGAGAAGGGCGCCGCTGTTCTCGCGGAACTCGACAGCGGCAAGGCCACCATGGACTCTGTCGCGGCTGCAGAATCGCTGAAACTTGAAAACAGCGTCCTGCTGCCGCGTAACGCGGAGCAGCCGTCGCGGGAACTGGTCGGCCGGGTGTTTTCCATGCCGCTGCCAGGAGCGGACAAGCCCGTATACGCCGGCGTGCTGCTCTCCAGCGGTGATTATGCGCTGATTGCACTGGAGGAGGTGCAGCCGGGTGATTACGACGCCCTGCCCGAGGACGCACGCAAGCAGGCGTGGCGATCACTGAACGAGATCGACGGCGCCAACGATCTGCAACTGGTGCTGGACCAGCTCAGGTCACAGGCCAGCATCCGGATCCCGCGGGAAGACGAACTCTAGCCCGGATTTCTCACCGGGATAGGCAGCGCCCGATGACACGCTGTTTTTCGCTGAATGGGCATCATTTTCGTGATTTCAACTCATTAAGTTGGCTAACCGCCGCCCGGTGAGAAATGCGGGCTAGTACCTTGTCCAGGACACCCGCAGCAGGAGGACAGAGACGCTGAAGCTGCACTGGCAAATCCTGATAGCCCTGGCACTGGCCGTGATCGCCGGTCGGCTGGGCGGTGCGGACGGCAGTATCTTCGGCGTCCTGTTCATCGATATCTATTCCTTCCTTGGCAGCATGTTCATGAATGCCCTGAAGATGCTGATCGTCCCGCTGATCATTTCCTCGATCATTACCGGCGTGGCCGGCATGGGCAGTGGCGACGTCATGCGGCGCCTCGGCCTGAAAACGCTGCTGTACTACCTGACCACCACCCTGCTGGCGGTGCTGGTGGGGCTGACCGCGGTGAACCTGGTGGCACCGGGGATCGTCGACGGGATGCCTGCGAGTGAGATCATCCCGCTGTCGGAAACCGATACGGCGGACATCGCCGCACGTGTTCAGGGGCAGGGCGCCGGCGATGTGGTCGGGATATTCCTGCGCATGATCCCTCCCAACATTGTCGCGGCCGCCGCCGAGGGACAGATGCTGGGAATGATCTTCTTCAGCCTGCTGTTCGGTTTTTTCATGACCCGTATCGATGGTGTGCAGGCGCAGGTGCTGCGTGATTTCTGGCGCGGCATGTTTTCGGTGATGATGAAGATCACCGACTGGGTGATGCTGTTCGCACCGGTCGGCGTGTTCGCGCTGGTCGCGAAGGTCGTGGCCACCACGGGGTTCGCCGCCTTCGCGCCGCTGATGGCCTTCTTTTTCACCGTGCTGGCGGCACTGTCCGTGCACCTGCTGGTCACACTCCCCCTGCTGCTGCGCCTGGTCGCGCGCGTCAATCCCCTGCGGCAATTCCAGGCCATGTCACCGGCCCTGCTGACGGCATTTTCCACGGCATCAAGCTCGGCGACCCTGCCGATCACAATGGATTGCGTCGAGAAACGCGCCGGGGTGTCGAACCGCACCAGCAGTTTCGTACTCCCGCTGGGCGCGACGGTGAACATGGACGGTACCGCGCTGTACGAGTGCGTGGCCGCGATGTTCATCGCACAGGCCTACGGGATCGAGCTTGGCTTCGCCACCCAGTTCACGGTCGTGCTGGTGGCCCTGCTGACATCCATCGGCGTGGCAGGTATTCCGGCAGCCAGCCTGGTCGCCATCACCATCATTCTGACGGCGATCGGGCTGCCGGTCGAGGCGGTCGGCCTGATCCTGGCAGTGGACCGCATTCTCGACATGTGCCGGACCGCCGTGAACGTATTCAGCGATTCCTGCGGGGCGGTGCTGATCGGCCGGCTCGAGGGCGAGCCGGGTATCCTGTCGGCGCCGCGTCTCAGCCGTCCTGGCTGAGCGGTGCCATGCCGACGATGTTGTAGCCGCCGTCCACGTAGGTGATTTCACCGGTAATTCCGGCGGCGAGATCGGAACACAGGAACGCGGCGGCATTGCCGACGTCATCGATGGTGACATTGCGGCGCAGCGGCGCGGTGTGGGCGAAGGTATCCAGCAGCTTGCGGAAGTTGCTGATGCCCGAGGCAGCCAGGGTCCGGATCGGGCCGGCGGAAATGCCGTTCACCCGGATACCCTGCGGGCCAAGACTCTGTGCCAGGTAGCGTACATTGGCTTCCAGGCTGGCCTTGGCCAGGCCCATGACGTTGTAGTTCGGGATGGTCTGCACCGCGCCCAGGTAGCTGAGGGTCAGCAGGGAACCGCCGCGTCCCTTCATCAGCGGGTAGCCGGCCTTGGCCAGCGCCGCGAAGCTGTAGGAACTGATGTCGTGGGCGATCGCGAAGCCTTCGCGGGAGACGCATTCAAGAAAATCGCCGGCCAGTTGGTCGGCCGGTGCAAAGGCGACCGAGTGCACGATGATATCGAGACCGTCCCAGCGCTTGCCCAGATCGCCGAACAGGGCCTCGATCTGCGCGTCACTGCTGACATCGCAGGGCAGCACGATATCCGTGCCGCACTCAGTGGCCATCCTGGCGACCCGTTCGCGCATCTTGTCGTTAGGATAACTGAAGGCCAGTTCGGCGCCTTCGCGCAGCATGGCCTGTGCAATGCCCCAGGCGATCGACCGGTTGCTGGCCAGCCCGACGATGAGTGCACGTTTCCCGCTCAAGAATCCCATGGCAGTTCCCTGATATGTAATTGAAGTCCGGATAACCACGGGCCGGTTGCGCCCGCGAGCAGAGCCGATACGTTACCGGAAAAGGTCCGCCAGTTGAAGTCCAGGAAAAGCATGAATCCTGGCAGGGCGATCCCTATAATAGCCGACATGCATGCGGATCCCGTACAGAGTGGCAGGTCATGGCTGAACAGACTGTTGCCGGCTGGTGTGGCCGGAGCGGTGTGCGCGGTGCTGCTCCTCGCTGCGTGTGACGGACAACCGTGGAACCGGCCATACCCTGCCGCGGATGCCGCCAGCAACATTCTCTATTCGTCGTTCCAGGAACGGCCCAATCACCTCGACCCGGCGCAGTCCTACAGCTCCAACGAGGTGACCTTCACCGGGCAGATCTACGAGCCACCCCTGCAGTATCACTATCTGAAGCGGCCTTATGAACTGATTCCGCTGACGGTCACGGCGGTGCCGCGGGCGCATTATCGGGATGCGGACGGCAAGCCCCTGGCCGATGATGCGCCGGTCGAGGCGATCGCCTTCAGTGATTACGACATCGAAATCCGGTCCGGAATACACTACCAGCCACATCCGGCGTTTGCACGTGACAGTGCGGACAGACTGCTGTACGCCCGGTTGAGCAACGAGCAGCTTGACGAGATACACTCGCTGGCCGATTTCACACAGACCGGGACGCGCGAACTGGTCGCCGCCGACTATGTCTACCAGATCAAGCGACTGGCGCATCCAAAACTGCACTCGCCGATCTTCGGCCTGATGAGCGACTATATCGACGGCCTCGGCGATTACGCAAAAACGCTGGAGAAGGCATGGGAAGAACTGGCGGCCGCGCAGGGCGAGGGGGCATGGCTCGACCTGACGCAGTACCCGCTGGCCGGTGCCGAGGTGCTGGGCCGTTATCGTTACCGGATCACCATCAAGGGCAAGTACCCGCAACTGCTGTACTGGCTGGCGATGCCGTTTTTCGCACCCGTGCCGCCGGAGGTCGATGCCTTCTACTCACAACCCGGCCTGTCGGCGCGCAATATCACGCTCGACTGGTACCCGGTCGGCACCGGCCCCTACATGCTCACGGTCAACAATCCGAACCGGCAGATGGTGATGGAACGCAATCCGAACTTTCACGGCGAGACCTATCCCGTTGAAGGCGAACCGGGCGATCGCGAGGCCGGCATGCTGGATGATGCCGGCAAGCCGCTGCCGTTCATCGACCGGATCGTGTTCAGCCTGGAAAAGGAGGATATCCCGTACTGGAACAAGTTCCTGCAGGGCTACTACGATGCCTCGGGCATATCGTCCGACAGTTTCGACCAGGCGATCAACGTCGGTGCCGGCGGCGAGGTGAATCTCACCGAGGCCATGCAGGCGCAGGGTATCCAGCTCAACACCTCGGTGTCGACCTCGATCTTCTACACCGGCTTCAACATGCAGGACCCGGTCGTCGGCGGTTACACCGAGCGTGCGCGCAAGCTGCGCCAGGCGATCGCGATCGCCATCGATACCGAGGAAAATATCTCGATCTTCCTCAACGGCCGCGGCATACCGGCACATGGCATGATCCCGCCGGGCATTTTCGGTTACACCGATGGTGCTGCGGGCATCGACACGCAGGTTTACGACATCACACCGGCCGGGCCGCGACGCAAGCCGATCGAGGTCGCGCGCCGGTTGCTGGCCGAGGCCGGTTACCCGGAAGGGCGCGACATCAACACCGGCAAACCGCTGGTGCTGAATTTCGATACCGCCTCGACCGGGCCCGATGCCAAGGCGCGGCTGGACTGGCTGGCCAAGCAATTCGCCAAGCTCAACCTGCAGCTGGTGATCCGCGGCACCGACTACAACCGTTTCCAGGACAAGATGCTCAAGGGCACGGCGCAGATTTTCCAGTGGGGCTGGAATGCGGATTATCCCGATCCGGAGAATTTCCTGTTCCTGCTGTACGGCCCCAACAGCAAGGTCGGCAAGAACGGCGAAAATGCCGCTAACTATAGCAACCCCGAATTCGACCGCCTGTTCGACCAGGTCAAGAACATGGACAATACGCCGCAACGCGCCGAACTGATCACGCGCATGATGGATATCGCGCGGCACGATGTTCCCTGGGTGTGGGGCTACTTCCCGAAACAGTTTTCGCTGCATCACGCCTGGTACAAAAACGCCAAGCCCAACCTCATGGCCAACAACGCGCTCAAGTACCGGCGCATCGATCCCGCGCTGCGCGCCAGGCTGCAGGCAGAATGGAACCGGCCGGTACGCTGGCCGCTGTATGCACTCGGCGGCCTGCTGCTGCTGATCGTGCTGCCGGCATACCTGGGTTACCGGCGCCGCCAGCACCAGCCCGCCTGGCAGGATGCGGCCTGATGTTCGCCTACATCATCCGCCGCGTGCTCTATGCCGTCCCGATCCTGATCGGGATCAACGTGCTCACCTTCTACCTGTTTTTCGTCGTCAACTCGCCGGATGACATGGCGCGCATGCACCTGGGCATGAAGCACGTCACCGAAGAGGCGGTCCAGAAATGGAAGGCCAGCCACGGCTACGACAAGCCACTGTTGCTGAACGGCGCGGCCGAGGGCATCGACCAGGTCACCGACACCATTTTCTTCGAGAAGTCGGTGCGCCTGTTTGCCTTCGATTTCGGCTATTCCGATGACGGCCGCGATATCAGTTACGATATCAGCCAGCGCATGTTGCCGAGCCTCGCCATCGCGTTGCCGGCGCTGCTGCTCGGCTTGCTGGTCAATATCACCTTCGCCCTGCTGATGGCGTTCTTCCGCGGCAGTTATCTCGATACCTCCGGCGTCATCCTGTGCGTGGTGCTGATGTCCGTCTCCGGCATGTTCTACATCATCGGTGGCCAGTTCCTGCTCGCCAAGGTGTTCCGGCTGATGCCGATCTCGGGCTTCGCCGGCGGCATCGACGCCCTCAAGTTCATCGTACTGCCGGTGATCATCGGCGTGGTCAGCGGCATCGGCTCCGGCGCCCGCTGGTACCGCACGTTTTTCCTGGAAGAGGCCGGCAAGGACTATATCCGCACCGCGCGTGCCAAGGGCCTGTCGGAAATGCTGGTGCTGTTCCGGCACATCCTCAGGAACGCGCTGATCCCCATCGTCACCGGCGTGGTCGTGATCCTGCCGCTGCTGTTCATGGGCAGCCTGCTCACCGAGTCGTTCTTCGCCATCCCCGGACTCGGCAGCTACACCATCGACGCCATCAACAACCAGGATTTCGCCATCGTGCGCGTCCTGGTGGTCCTGGGCTCGGTGCTGTATATCCTCGGCCTGATCCTGGTCGATATCACCTACACCATCGTCGACCCCAGGGTGCGCCTGACATGATCAAGCCGGTGATCCTGTGGACCGATGCGCTGGTGTTCCTGCTCACGCTGGTGGTCATCGTCTTCATCCTCTACGCGCGCCGCAAGCCGCATATCGCGACACCCTGGAAGCGGGTCTTCACCGGGCGTATCGCGGCGGCGTCAGCCGTGGTGCTGCTGGCCTTCGTGCTGACGGGACTGCTCGATTCGCTGCATTTCCGCCTGCCGCTGGATGGCAACGGCAAGGAAGGCGAGGTGCACTATGCCGTCGAGATGCTGAGCGTGCTCGACGTGCTGGCCGGACCACTGCGCACGCAGGTGGAAAAGACCTATTCCGCGCCGTTCGCCACGCGTCTGTATGCCCGGGAGACAGTGGAACTGGATGACGGTTCGGAGGTGCGCACCTACCCGCCGCTGCAGTACGGCGGGGCGCACCTCGCCGCGAGCGGGATGAGCAAGACCACCGATATCCTGCAGCGCAGCCTGCGTGCGCTGGCCGGCGCCATGCTGGGCGGCGTCATGCTGCTGTGGCTGCTGTCGGCATGGCAGGGCCGGCGCAACGGGCAGCCGGTGCGTGACATGGCCGGCCGGATACTGTCAGGGCAGGCGGACATGCCCTGGCGCACGGTCCTGGCGACCGTCACGCTGCTGTTGCTGTTCATCCTGCTCGTCGTCAACCTGGCCGGTGTCTACCACATGCTCGGGACGGACAAGGTCGGCCAGGACGTGCTGTACCAGTCGCTGAAGAGCGTGCGCACCGGCCTGTTGATCGGCACGCTGACCACGCTGGTGATGCTGCCGTTCGCCATCTTCATGGGTATCGTGGCCGGCTATGCGCGCGGCTGGATCGATGACGTGGTGCAGTATGTCTATACGACGCTGAATTCCATCCCGCACGTGCTGCTGATCGCCGCGGCCATCCTGATGCTGCAGGTCTACATGGCCAATCACCCCGAGATGTTCGAGACCACGGTGGAGCGGGCGGATATACGCCTGCTGTTCCTGTGCATCATCCTCGGCATCACCAGCTGGACCGGTCTGTGCCGCCTGCTGCGCGGCGAGTCGCTCAAGCTGCGCGAGGCGGAGTACATCCAGGCCGCGGTCTCGTTCGGCGTGTCGCACGGCCGCATCATCACGCGCCACATCCTGCCGAACGTCATGCACATCGTGCTGATCACCGTGGTGCTGGACTTCAGCGGCCTGGTGCTGGCGGAGGCGGTGCTCTCCTACATCAACATCGGCGTCGACCCGACCATGAACAGCTGGGGCAACATGATCAACAGCGCCCGCCTGGAGCTCGCCCGCGAGCCCGTGGTCTGGTGGTCCCTGGCGGCCGCCTTCCTGTTCATGTTCACCCTGGTGCTGGCGGCCAACCTGTTCGCCGACGTGGTGCGCGACGCCTTCGACCCCCGACTGAGGAACACCCGGTGACCCAGAC
>JBATJF010000241.1:0-19642 GCA_049668345.1 Gammaproteobacteria bacterium | reverse complement strand
TTCAAGATGGCCAAGGTCTTCTATCTTTACCGTGGCGTGCGCATCGTCGGCACGCTGCGCCAGACGCTGGCGGCTGCACTTGCCGGCCTGTCCCTGTCGCACACCATCGCTCGTGCGATCTGGCTGGGACTGTTTACGCGCTCCATACCCTTCATGCGCACGCCGAAACTGGAACAGACCAGTGCACTCTGGCGCGCACTGTTATCGGCGCGCGAGGAAACACTGTTTGCCGTAGCCCTGTGGCTGGCAGCAGCGGCTATCGGCTGGAAAAGCGGGACAGGCATGCTCGACCTGCTGCTCTGGATCATCGTGCTGCTGGTGCAGTCGGTGCCCTACTTCGCCAGCCTGCTGGTATCGGTAATCAGCGCCTTCCCGCGCCTGCCGGCGCGGCTGATGTGCGGCGGGGCATGTGACGAACATTCCGCGGTAGTAGTTGATGCCAGATCCTGAGGCAACGCTCTCAGAATTTGACGAACACGCCTGCATAGGGGCCACTGAACTCGATGTCGGCGCTGTATGAGTCGAAATCGTCGAGGCCGAGTTTGGGACGCCGGTAGCCGAGATCGGCGCCGGCATTCCAGGGCGTGGTGTAGCTGGCTTGCAGCGTCACATCGTACAGGCGATTACCCTGGTAGCCCATAATAGAACCGTTAGCGCCAAGTGACAGGCCGGTCAGCGGCAGGTCGACGCCGAGGCCGGCATACAGCAGCGGTATCCAGCCCGTCACATCCGCGGTTTCCATACCTCCGCTGACGCCGCCGGGCACCCTGCTGCTTTCGATGTATCTTGCGTTCACGCCGACGTCGATGCTGGCACTGGTATCGAGGATGCTGTAGTAGAAAATGACGTCGCTTTGCCGGTATTGCACGCTGCTGTCGACATCCCCGCCAACGGTGAAGCTGCTGCCGCCGGAATCAAGAGTACGCGACAACCGACCGCGTGCATTTTCGTCGATACTGCGTTTGCTGATCATGGCGTGCGGCAGAAGTGGCAGCGAATGCTCCAGCCGCAGGTAGTGGTTGCCGGAATTGACGCTGTTGTACCCGAGATCGGGGTGCAGATCGATGCTGCTGGTAGCAGCATCGACGGGATCGCGCGCCAGGCCATTGGCATCGTCCGCGCTGGTCACGTCCGGTAGCAGCAATAAGGCGATTATCGTTACCAGATCCACGCGCACCTTGTGTCTCCCTCAAGCTGACTGCTTGCGACACTAGCACGACCTCACAGGCAATAACCGGACCTGGTTCACGTCCGGGCACGGTACCGGTTGCGGCTGCCTGGACACATGCCCGCGTCGTAAATTTGCTACACTGGATACATGTCTGCCAATCTGCAGGAGGAGCCTACCCATGCACAAACGAATTCTGATAGCCCTGCTCGCCTTGCCGCTGCTGTTCGCGGGCCCGGAAAAATCCCATGCTGTCGACGGGGATGACCTGGCCAGGGTGGTCTACCATGCCGATTTTGCCGATCCCCGACGCTTCAGTGCCATGCTGACGAGCATCAACAACATGGTCACGTATTACCAGAACGAACTGATCGAATACGATGTACGCATCGTGTTCGTTGCCCACGGCATCCGTTTCCTGACTGATGACAAGCTTGCCGATACGCCATTTGCGGCTGACGCGGCACTGGAGGAGCGGCGTGACAACATCAAGGGCCGCCTCGTATCACTGAACGGTGTGCAGGGGGTAAAGCTGGAGCTGTGCGACATCACCCGCAGCGGCATCGGTCTGCCTGCTGACAAGTTGTACAAAAACGTGGTGCCGGTTCCCTCCGGAGTGGTGCGTATTGCCGAACTGCAACACGAAGGTTTTGCCTATATCAAGATCGAGTGAGCATCAGGTCGCCCCTGCACAGCCCGGTGGTGAATTGCCTTCACTCGGGATACGGGAATCGTGCAGCGAAACGCCAGGCTTCCTCCGCTGCGTTGACCAGCGTGGTGGCGGGCCCCAGCAGTTTCCGGCGCAGGCGTGGCGCCTGCACTCCCGGCCAACCATGGCCGCTGCCGCTCAGGCGCAGGTGCTCCACTGCACCGCCTGCCTGGCAGCCGGTATACACGAGACGCGTCACCGTTTGCCCGGCATCAGGACCCCTGCCCTCGCTGACCGCCTGCGTCAGCGGTTGCGGCTGGCAACCACTGAATTGCGCCCAGCGTGCCAGTCCCTGCATCACCGGCTGGTGCTCGACGCGGTGGTCGGTACCCGGGAAGTTCGGACCCTGTCCCCCATCGTACAGCGCACGCGGATCGTCCACGCTGTGGATGTGCAACACGGCGACCGGCCGTGCCGGACTGAAGTGTGACAGGTCCATGGCACCGCCGACCGGGATGATGGCACTGACGCGCCCGGCCTGTTCGCTGGCGAAGCGGTAGGACATCATGGCGCCATTGGAGTGACCGGTCACATAGATGCGCGCCCGGTCGATGGTTGTGCGTGTGGCGAGGTCATCAAGTACGGCGAGCAGAAATCCGCTGTCGTCCACGCCATGCTCGCGGGCCCAGCCGCAGCAGTGATCACCGGCGTTCCAGGTCAGCAGGCGCCCCTTGAGGGGGCCGGTGCCGTCGGGATAGACCGCCAGAAACCGTTCCCGGTCTGCCACCGGATCGAGTGCATTTTCACGCTGGAATTGCCGGCCGCTGCCGCCACCGCCGTGCAGGGCCAGCATGACCGGCAGCGGCTGGCCGCGGCGGTGCGGCGGGACATGCACATGGTAGCGGCGCTGCAGCTCACCTTGCTGCAACGTGATGGTGTGATCGCCCGCTGTCAGCGGTTGCGTAACCTCCCCTGACAGGCCGGCGCCATGGCCGGCCGCCATACAGCCGGCGAGGCAGAACAGGCAGCAGCACAGCACAATACCCCGGCTATGGCTCCTGGCGGCGATACGGTCGTTCTTGACCGATGGCACGGTTTACTCGGCGCTGAAACCGAACCCCCGGTCGTGCACGTACACCAGCTTGCAGTCTTCCAGGTACTTTGCGTCATGGATCCTGCCTGCCCTGATGTATCCCGTGTCACCCGGTCCGAGCAGCAGCGGCTCACCATCAGCGACCAGCGAGTCACCCTTGCGGATGAAGAACTGGACGGCCATCCTGCCCTCCACCACCACGGTCATGTCGTCGCCCGGATGCGAATGTGGCGGTTCCGCGCTGCCGGCCTTCCAGCGCTCCAGCATGACTTCCACGCCGTCCGGATTACCGGGATACGTGGTCCTGACCGTAAAGCCGGCCGGGGTATCGGGCACACTGACATGGTTTTTCCAGATGGCGCTGGTTTCCGAGGTGACGGTCGTGCCCTTGCCCATGCTGTCCCGGGACATGTTGATCTCCTGTGGGTCTGAATGAAGGTGCAGAAGCTAATCCGATTTTTGCGATTGCGCAAGTTTCACAGATGCCAAGTTGTTAATCTCCTGTTAATTTTCTGCGGTATGATAATAATCGCACTGTCATGGAATTGGCCTCCGGGGCCGGGGTCATATGGAACACTGGACTGAATACACCCGCTTCACGACCGCCCTGCTGGTCATTCTCGACCCCTTTATCGCTATCCCGCTGTTCCTTTCACTGACCCAGGGGCAGGACAGTCGCCAGCGCATGCGCATCGCCTTCATCACCAGTGTCAGCGTGGGGGCGGTGCTGGTATCTGCGGCGGTATTCGGCGACAGCCTGCTCGCCTTCATGGGCACCAGCCTGTCCTCGTTTCGCGTGGGCGGCGGCATTGTACTGCTGCTGATGGCGCTGGCCATGCTGCGCGCCGAGTCCGACACCTTGCGCACCACGTATTCAGAGAAGAAGAGCGCCGAGGAAATGTCCAGCATCGCGGTCGTGCCGCTGGCGATACCGATGCTGGCCGGTCCCGGCGCCATCAGTACCGTGATTATCCAGATGCAGCGTTCCGCCCTGCCCCTGCACCCGTTCGTGGTTATCGGTTGTATCCTGCTGGTCTGCGTGGTGCTGTGGATGGTGCTGAGCCTGGCGATGCAGATCGGCACCACGCTGGGACGGATCGGCATGAGCATCATCGACCGCCTGTTCGGGCTGCTGCTGGCGGCGATATCCATAGAGATTATCGCCAACGGCCTGCGCGGGCTGTTTCCGGTTCTCGAATAGGTGATGCGTATCGTTTTACTTTTGATGATTTCGCTGATGCTTGCAGGGGGCGCCCAGGTGCGGGCGGAGAGTTCGGCCATGACGGATTATGATCCGCTCTCCCCCGCCTGCCTGGAAGCAATCGAAGCGAGGATCGGCGAGGTCACTGTCGAGAACGCGAACATCTTCGATCCTGATGACCCAGAGGAAAACAATCTGCTGTTTCGCACCGCGAACCGGCTGCATATCCGCACGCTGCAGGGGATCATCCGCCGTCAGCTGCTGTTCAAGCCGGGTGACCTGTACTCGCATCCTGTTCGAGGCCAAGGGATCATTCTGAGCGGCTTGCTGCAACAGCTTGTCCGGACTACCTGATCACGGTGACGGTACAGGGCGCGGCGTCTGCACGCGCCACGGCAGCGGCGGCCAGTCAGCCGGCAACGAGCAGCGCCACGCCCAGCACGAAGGGGGTCAGCACCGCGGCCCCGGCATTGGCGGCCAGGTAGAGCGGGTAGCGACCGATGTTGCCGTGATGCCGGACGGCGCCGGCCAGTGCCAGGAATGCCAGCGCCAATGGCGCCAGCGCGGCCAGTGCCAATCCGGGCAGGAGCTCGTAACGCACACCCAGCAACAAGGTGGCGACGGCCGCGCCGGCAGACAGGCCATAGACGACATTGGCTGCCGCCGTTCCATAGGCTATCGGAAAGTGGTTGCGGCCGGCATTCGCATCGGCCTCGATATCGGGATACTGGTTCAGCAGCAGCAGGTTGTTCACCAGCAGGAACGGCACCAGCGCCGTTGTCACCGACACCGCGGAAACGGCACCGGTCAACACGAAATGGGAGCCGGTAACCATCAACAGCCCGAACCCCACGCCGGGCGCCAGCAGGCACAGCCAGGGAGAAAGGTTGAGCCAGCGCGTGTAGGTGACGACCACCAGCAGGCCGGTCACGCCGGCGGGCAGCAGCACGAGGCCCCTCAGGTACAGGAACCAGGCGCCAGCCAGTACGACCACGCCCAGCGACAGCAGGCCGGTATACAGCACGGCAGCGGCCATTTCCGGGTGATCCGGCAGTGCCCCGCTGCCACCGCTGAACGGCGTCCTCTGCGTCTGCAAATCAAGTCCGCTGGTGAAATCATGATATTCATTCAGCGTGTTGACGCTGATATGCGCGAACAGGGCGGCAGCGAACACCGCGAGCAGCAGCGCGGGTTCGATGTGTTCGTGCATGCTGTGTGCCGTGGCATATCCGAGCAGCACGCAGGCCGGTGTCAGCACCAGGAATGGCGGACGCAGGGTCTTTAACAGAGGTGCGATTTGCATGAGTCGAAAGCGGATCTTGCCGGGAGTCTTCAGCGTACCACAGCCTGGCTATGGCAACAGTCACGAACCCGTAACCGTGTTACCGGTCGCTGCGCAAGCACTTGCCGAAACCGGTCAACTGGTACTTTTTCAGCTTGCGGTACAGGGTCCGTTCACTGATGCCCAGTTCCTCCGCCACCCTGCGCCGGTGGCCGTGGTATTTTTCCAGCATGATCGCGATCTGCTCGGATTCGATCTGCTTCAGCGAGCGCGCGTTGTCGCTTGCCGGCGAAGTCCTTGTCGCGGGGCGTTCGTCGAATTTGATGTGTTCCGCCCTGATATGTCCGTCGGTACACAGCGACACCGCCCGTTGCAGGGTATTGCGCAGTTCGCGGATATTTCCGGGGTAGTCATGTTTCAACAGGATGCTGCGCGCGTCCTCGTTGATATGGCAGTGGTAGGCAGCCGGGTCCCGCATGCGCACCAGCAGCGCATCGGCAAGTGCAGGTATGTCATCCGTGCGCTCGCGCAGCGCCGGTATCTTGTGCACGATGCCTGCAAGACGGTAATAGAGGTCGGAGCGGAAGGTGTTCTCCTGGATCTTCGCCAGCAGGTCGTAATGCGTGGCGGTGATGATCCGCGCATTCGATTCCAGCAGCTCACGACCGCCGACCCGGCGAAAATGTCCGGTTTCAATAGCGTTCAGCAGTCGTCCCTGCAATCCCAGCGGCAAATCGCCCACCTCGTCCAGGAACAGGGTGCCTCCGTCGGCCTGGTCCAGCAGGCCGCGTCGGCGGCCGACACAGCCAGCGAAGGCGCCGCGTTCGTGTCCGAACAGCTCGCTCTCGAACAGTGCCTCGTTGATGGCGCGGCAGTCTACCGTGATAAAGGCCCGACCGCTCCTGCCGGAGCGGTGGTGGATGTAGCTGGCAGCGAGACTCTTGCCCACGCCGCTCTCGCCGAGCAGCAGGATATTGACGTGAGAGTCCGCCGCGGCCGACAGTCCTTCGATGCAGTGCCTGAAGGCCGCGGATCTCCCGATCAGTTTCTGCTCCTCGCAATCGAGTTCGGCGGCCTTCGCCAGGCGGATGATTTCCTCGCCAACATAGCGCGTGCCATCCGCACCCAGGATCGGATGGCCCTTGATCCGCACATGCTCGGATTGATTCTGCTGGTCAAAATGTATATGCAGGACCTCGTAACGTTCGTTGGTCTCCATCACCTTCGAGAGCGGACAGTCCTCGTTGTTAATGAAACGGGGCGTATCGAAATGATGGGAGATCCTGTGGTATTTGTGTCCGGCCACCTTGTCATCGGTGGTTGCATAGGAATCGCGGTAGGCCTTGTTGGCGGCAACAGTGGTGAAGTTCTCGTCTACCAGGACAAAGGGATTGGAATGCGAGTCGATAATCAACTGCAGGCACAGGTCGGGCTTGCGAGGTTCATCCATGGCGGAACATCCCCGGGTATTTGTCATTATGCTTATTACCCGAAAAGCTTAGCCCCAATTCCGCTGACTGACAAATTGACAGAATGCCGAGGCCGGCATGAATATTATAAATAATAAATACAGTATGTTACTGGATATTATTCGATTCATCATGAAGCGCGGCGGGGTGCAGATGGCCATCTCGACAGGCACTCGCAATGCTGCCGGCATGCCTGCCCGGGCGGGATTGTGTCCGGGGCGCGCCATCAGTCGGGGTAGATGGCCAGTTCGCGTTCGTGCTGTTGCTGTTGCGGGTCGGCTATGGATTCGATACCGCGGATGGTGGCGATATAGGCATCCTGCAAGCCGTGTTCGATTGCGCCGCGCAGAACGTGTTCCCGGTACCAGTGAAAGGGACGCAGGTATGCATCGATCCGGGTGGCGTAATAGGTGAAGGCCCGGTATTTCGTGCCGTTTTTACCGCGTACGGTTACCGTCTTCACGTCGTAACCGTTTCCCAGTCCTTCATATTCATCGAGGCACGGCTTTTCGGCTGCGGCGATCCTGTACACGACGCCGTGGAGCTCGTCGTGATCCTGACCGGTATAAAAGGCATCACATTTAGCCGAGCCATCCCTGCCACGCTTGTGGAAGCGCAAGGCATGCGCCGGCAGGCAGCCCACGGCAACGGCGCGTGCGGAGACGACGCGATTGAGCAGTCGCGGGGTCGACATGTTCGAGCCATAGGCGAAGTAGAACAGCACGGGCGGATCATGCTGTATGTCATGCGTATTCAATTCGACGTGATTCATACCAGTCGTGCCGGTCATAGGCAAACGGTAGCACAGCGGACTGCCGGCGTGCATGGCTGTATCGGGATCAGACGGCCTTCAACCGCGCTGTTGATCCGGCGGGGGCTGCTAGCCGGATTTGCGATAAGTACCGATCACTTCTGCCTGTGCGATAACGTGCCCCTCCATGGCGGCCTCTACTTCGCTCTTCCCGGGCCTGTGCATGACAGGCAGGACGACATCCAGTGCATAGAGCTTGTGGAAATAGCGGTGCTGCCCTACCGGCGGGCAGGGACCACCGTAGCCGGTACGGTTCCAGCTATTGATGCCTTCCTGTGTGCCCTCTGGCAGGTCTGATGGCATGCAATCTTCCGGCAGGCCGCGCGTGCCGGGTGGCATGTTATACAGCACCCAGTGTACCCAGGTCGTACGCGGAGCCTCCGGGTCCGGCGCATCCGGATCATCGACGATCAGCACCAGGCTGCGCGTCGTGTCGGGAACGCCGCTCCATGCCAGTGGTGGCGCGCGGTTCCTGCCTTCACAGGTGTAACGGGCAGGGATTTCACCACCCGGGATAAAGGCAGCAGAACCGAGTGTCATTGCCATGGTCGCCTCCCCGGGATTTGCTTCGATACTGGAAGCATAGCTCAAATCACGTCCTTGATATGCCTGTGCCGATTCAGCGCTGCGGCTTTCTGCCGTACAGCAGGCGCAGTTCATCCTTGGCCCGTTCCAGGATGCGTCGCTGTTTCCCGTCCAGCTTGCTGCCGGCTCGGTTGATGTAAAACACCAGCATCGACATGGCCGAGCGAAACGGTGGACTCTTGCGCCGGCTGCTCGATTCGGCCGAGCGCTGCAGTGACCGGGCGATCTTTTTCGGGTCCGTCCAAGTGAATACGCCCTCCTCCAGCTCCAGCGCATTACTCTCCCGGGTAACCTTGCCGGACCAGCGCGCGACAGGGGCTGTTTTCGCTTTGCTTGTCATCGGTCAGGACCCGGCGCTGGAAACCGGCCGCCGGGATCATGAAATAACACGATAGCCGCCGACCGGAATAGCATCCAGAGACCATTCCCCCACCCGGTAGCGGATAAGCCGCAGCGTGGGATATCCGACGTGTGCGGTCATGCGCCGCACCTGCCGGTTACGGCCTTCGGTTATGGTCAGGTCCAGCCAGCTGGTCGGGATGGCCTTACGACTGCGGATCGGCGGATCGCGCGGCCAGACGTCGGGCGGCTCGATCTGTGTCACGTCGGCCGGGCGCGTCATGCCGTCCCTGAGCGCTACGCCACGGCGCAGTTTTTCGATTGCCAGCGCATCGGCTATCCCCTCGACCTGCACCCGGTAGCCTTTCGCCTTGGCGAACCGGGGATTGCTGATGCGTTGTTGCAGGCGGCCGTCGTTTGTCAGCACCAGCAGGCCCTCGCTGTCATAGTCGAGCCGCCCGGCGCAGTAGACGCCGGGTATGTCGATGTAGTCAGCGAGTGTTTTCTTGTCGCCCTCGCCGGTGAACTGTGACAGCACCCTGAAGGGTTTGTTGAACAGGATAATCACGAAAGGTTGAATGAGCCGGTCACTGTATGGAACGGCATGTAGACGAAAGTCTAGCTATCGAGCCTGGCCGCATGCGTTTCGTACAGGCATCAACCATATAGCCGCGAACGCATGACGCCATGCCTGCCCGAGGCATCCGGTTGCAGCATGGAACATGGCGATGCGTCATGAATGTGTCATATTTATCAGGGCTTGTAACGGATGCGACAGGGTTTAGAATAACATGCGTTTTGTTATTACAGGACTTGACCAATATCAATAAAAATATTGCACTGACTGGCATTATCCACACACCAATTCATGCAAGGAGATGAGATATGGGTGAAACAGGCAAGTTGGCGAAAATGCTGAGTACCAGCAGGGACCGCCATGAAATCGAAGACTGGATGTTCACGCTGACCCCGCTGGGTGTTGCGTTCGTGTTCTTTATCGTCTTCATCCTGAGCTCGGATATCGCCAACAAGAGTCTCGTCATCGTGGTTGGCACCGCGGCAGGATTCGTCGGCCTGCAGAGCTACTGGGTCTTCAGGGGATGGCGCAAGAATCACGCAATTACTGTACTGATGGGCCTGCTCAGTATCGCACTGGTACTGGGGCTTGTCTGGTTCTATACGCAGTTCAGTGTGCTGGTGTAAATCAGGTTGGTGACGGCCGGATCCGGCCGTCACCAACCTGATTTACACCAGCACACTGAACTGCGTATAGAACCAGACAAGCCCCAGTACCAGTGCGATACTGAGCAGGCCCATCAGTACAGTAATTGCGTGATTCTTGCGCCATCCCCTGAAGACCCAGTAGCTCTGCAGGCCGACGAATCCTGCCGCGGTGCCAACCACGATGACGAGACTCTTGTTGGCGATATCCGAGCTCAGGATGAAGACGATAAAGAACACGAACGCAACACCCAGCGGGGTCAGCGTGAACATCCAGTCTTCGATTTCATGGCGGTCCCTGCTGGTACTCAGCATTTTCGCCAACTTGCCTGTTTCACCCATATCTCATCTCCTTGCATGAATTGGTGTGTGGATAATGCCAGTCAGTGCAATATTTTTATTGATATTGGTCAAGTCCTGTAATAACAAAACGCATGTTATTCTAAACCCTGTCGCATCCGTTACAAGCCCTGATAAATATGACACATTCATGACGCATCGCCATGTTCCATGCTGCAACCGGATGCCTCGGGCAGGCATGGCGTCATGCGTTCGCGGCTATATGGTTGATGCCTGTACGAAACGCATGCGGCCAGGCTCGATAGCTAGACTTTCGTCTACATGCCGTTCCATACAGTGACCGGCTCATTCAACCTTTCGTGATTATCCTGTTCAACAAACCCTTCAGGGTGCTGTCACAGTTCACCGGCGAGGGCGACAAGAAAACACTCGCTGACTACATCGACATACCCGGCGTCTACTGCGCCGGGCGGCTCGACTATGACAGCGAGGGCCTGCTGGTGCTGACAAACGACGGCCGCCTGCAACAACGCATCAGCAATCCCCGGTTCGCCAAGGCGAAAGGCTACCGGGTGCAGGTCGAGGGGATAGCCGATGCGCTGGCAATCGAAAAACTGCGCCGTGGCGTAGCGCTCAGGGACGGCATGACGCGCCCGGCCGACGTGACACAGATCGAGCCGCCCGACGTCTGGCCGCGCGATCCGCCGATCCGCAGTCGTAAGGCCATCCCGACCAGCTGGCTGGACCTGACCATAACCGAAGGCCGTAACCGGCAGGTGCGGCGCATGACCGCACACGTCGGATATCCCACGCTGCGGCTTATCCGCTACCGGGTGGGGGAATGGTCTCTGGATGCTATTCCGGTCGGCGGCTATCGTGTTATTTCATGATCCCGGCGGCCGGTTTCCAGCGCCGGGTCCTGACCGATGACAAGCAAAGCGAAAACAGCCCCTGTCGCGCGCTGGTCCGGCAAGGTTACCCGGGAGAGTAATGCGCTGGAGCTGGAGGAGGGCGTATTCACTTGGACGGACCCGAAAAAGATCGCCCGGTCACTGCAGCGCTCGGCCGAATCGAGCAGCCGGCGCAAGAGTCCACCGTTTCGCTCGGCCATGTCGATGCTGGTGTTTTACATCAACCGAGCCGGCAGCAAGCTGGACGGGAAACAGCGACGCATCCTGGAACGGGCCAAGGATGAACTGCGCCTGCTGTACGGCAGAAAGCCGCAGCGCTGAATCGGCACAGGCATATCAAGGACGTGATTTGAGCTATGCTTCCAGTATCGAAGCAAATCCCGGGGAGGCGACCATGGCAATGACACTCGGTTCTGCTGCCTTTATCCCGGGTGGTGAAATCCCTGCCCGTTACACCTGTGAAGGCAGGAACCGCGCGCCACCACTGGCATGGAGCGGCGTTCCCGACACGACGCGCAGCCTGGTGCTGATCGTCGATGATCCGGATGCGCCGGACCCGGAGGCTCCGCGTACGACCTGGGTACACTGGGTGCTGTATAACATGCCACCCGGCACGCGCGGCCTGCCGGAAGATTGCATGCCATCAGACCTGCCAGAGGGCACACAGGAAGGCATCAATAGCTGGAACCGTACCGGCTACGGTGGTCCCTGCCCGCCGGTAGGGCAGCACCGCTATTTCCACAAGCTCTATGCACTGGATGTCGTCCTGCCTGTCATGCACAGGCCCGGGAAGAGCGAAGTAGAGGCCGCCATGGAGGGGCACGTTATCGCACAGGCAGAAGTGATCGGTACTTATCGCAAATCCGGCTAGCAGCCCCCGCCGGATCAACAGCGCGGTTGAAGGCCGTCTGATCCCGATACAGCCATGCACGCCGGCAGTCCGCTGTGCTACCGTTTGCCTATGACCGGCACGACTGGTATGAATCACGTCGAATTGAATACGCATGACATACAGCATGATCCGCCCGTGCTGTTCTACTTCGCCTATGGCTCGAACATGTCGACCCCGCGACTGCTCAATCGCGTCGTCTCCGCACGCGCCGTTGCCGTGGGCTGCCTGCCGGCGCATGCCTTGCGCTTCCACAAGCGTGGCAGGGATGGCTCGGCTAAATGTGATGCCTTTTATACCGGTCAGGATCACGACGAGCTCCACGGCGTCGTGTACAGGATCGCCGCAGCCGAAAAGCCGTGCCTCGATGAATATGAAGGACTGGGAAACGGTTACGACGTGAAGACGGTAACCGTACGCGGTAAAAACGGCACGAAATACCGGGCCTTCACCTATTACGCCACCCGGATCGATGCATACCTGCGTCCCTTTCACTGGTACCGGGAACACGTTCTGCGCGGCGCAATCGAACACGGCTTGCAGGATGCCTATATCGCCACCATCCGCGGTATCGAATCCATAGCCGACCCGCAACAGCAACAGCACGAACGCGAACTGGCCATCTACCCCGACTGATGGCGCGCCCCGGACACAATCCCGCCCGGGCAGGCATGCCGGCAGCATTGCGAGTGCCTGTCGAGATGGCCATCTGCACCCCGCCGCGCTTCATGATGAATCGAATAATATCCAGTAACATACTGTATTTATTATTTATAATATTCATGCCGGCCTCGGCATTCTGTCAATTTGTCAGTCAGCGGAATTGGGGCTAAGCTTTTCGGGTAATAAGCATAATGACAAATACCCGGGGATGTTCCGCCATGGATGAACCTCGCAAGCCCGACCTGTGCCTGCAGTTGATTATCGACTCGCATTCCAATCCCTTTGTCCTGGTAGACGAGAACTTCACCACTGTTGCCGCCAACAAGGCCTACCGCGATTCCTATGCAACCACCGATGACAAGGTGGCCGGACACAAATACCACAGGATCTCCCATCATTTCGATACGCCCCGTTTCATTAACAACGAGGACTGTCCGCTCTCGAAGGTGATGGAGACCAACGAACGTTACGAGGTCCTGCATATACATTTTGACCAGCAGAATCAATCCGAGCATGTGCGGATCAAGGGCCATCCGATCCTGGGTGCGGATGGCACGCGCTATGTTGGCGAGGAAATCATCCGCCTGGCGAAGGCCGCCGAACTCGATTGCGAGGAGCAGAAACTGATCGGGAGATCCGCGGCCTTCAGGCACTGCATCGAAGGACTGTCGGCCGCGGCGGACTCTCACGTCAATATCCTGCTGCTCGGCGAGAGCGGCGTGGGCAAGAGTCTCGCTGCCAGCTACATCCACCACCGCTCCGGCAGGAGCGGTCGGGCCTTTATCACGGTAGACTGCCGCGCCATCAACGAGGCACTGTTCGAGAGCGAGCTGTTCGGACACGAACGCGGCGCCTTCGCTGGCTGTGTCGGCCGCCGACGCGGCCTGCTGGACCAGGCCGACGGAGGCACCCTGTTCCTGGACGAGGTGGGCGATTTGCCGCTGGGATTGCAGGGACGACTGCTGAACGCTATTGAAACCGGACATTTTCGCCGGGTCGGCGGTCGTGAGCTGCTGGAATCGAATGCGCGGATCATCACCGCCACGCATTACGACCTGCTGGCGAAGATCCAGGAGAACACCTTCCGCTCCGACCTCTATTACCGTCTTGCAGGCATCGTGCACAAGATACCGGCGCTGCGCGAGCGCACGGATGACATACCTGCACTTGCCGATGCGCTGCTGGTGCGCATGCGGGACCCGGCTGCCTACCACTGCCATATCAACGAGGACGCGCGCAGCATCCTGTTGAAACATGACTACCCCGGAAATATCCGCGAACTGCGCAATACCCTGCAACGGGCGGTGTCGCTGTGTACCGACGGACATATCAGGGCGGAACACATCAAATTCGACGAACGCCCCGCGACAAGGACTTCGCCGGCAAGCGACAACGCGCGCTCGCTGAAGCAGATCGAATCCGAGCAGATCGCGATCATGCTGGAAAAATACCACGGCCACCGGCGCAGGGTGGCGGAGGAACTGGGCATCAGTGAACGGACCCTGTACCGCAAGCTGAAAAAGTACCAGTTGACCGGTTTCGGCAAGTGCTTGCGCAGCGACCGGTAACACGGTTACGGGTTCGTGACTGTTGCCATAGCCAGGCTGTGGTACGCTGAAGACTCCCGGCAAGATCCGCTTTCGACTCATGCAAATCGCACCTCTGTTAAAGACCCTGCGTCCGCCATTCCTGGTGCTGACACCGGCCTGCGTGCTGCTCGGATATGCCACGGCACACAGCATGCACGAACACATCGAACCCGCGCTGCTGCTCGCGGTGTTCGCTGCCGCCCTGTTCGCGCATATCAGCGTCAACACGCTGAATGAATATCATGATTTCACCAGCGGACTTGATTTGCAGACGCAGAGGACGCCGTTCAGCGGTGGCAGCGGGGCACTGCCGGATCACCCGGAAATGGCCGCTGCCGTGCTGTATACCGGCCTGCTGTCGCTGGGCGTGGTCGTACTGGCTGGCGCCTGGTTCCTGTACCTGAGGGGCCTCGTGCTGCTGCCCGCCGGCGTGACCGGCCTGCTGGTGGTCGTCACCTACACGCGCTGGCTCAACCTTTCTCCCTGGCTGTGCCTGCTGGCGCCCGGCGTGGGGTTCGGGCTGTTGATGGTTACCGGCTCCCATTTCGTGTTGACCGGTGCCGTTTCCGCGGTGTCGGTGACAACGGCGCTGGTGCCGTTCCTGCTGGTGAACAACCTGCTGCTGCTGAACCAGTATCCCGATATCGAGGCCGATGCGAATGCCGGCCGCAACCACTTTCCGATAGCCTATGGAACGGCGGCAGCCAATGTCGTCTATGGCCTGTCTGCCGGCGCGGCCGTCGCCACCTTGTTGCTGGGTGTGCGTTACGAGCTCCTGCCCGGATTGGCACTGGCCGCGCTGGCGCCATTGGCGCTGGCATTCCTGGCACTGGCCGGCGCCGTCCGGCATCACGGCAACATCGGTCGCTACCCGCTCTACCTGGCCGCCAATGCCGGGGCCGCGGTGCTGACCCCCTTCGTGCTGGGCGTGGCGCTGCTCGTTGCCGGCTGACTGGCCGCCGCTGCCGTGGCGCGTGCAGACGCCGCGCCCTGTACCGTCACCGTGATCAGGTAGTCCGGACAAGCTGTTGCAGCAAGCCGCTCAGAATGATCCCTTGGCCTCGAACAGGATGCGAGTACAGGTCACCCGGCTTGAACAGCAGCTGACGGCGGATGATCCCCTGCAGCGTGCGGATATGCAGCCGGTTCGCGGTGCGAAACAGCAGATTGTTTTCCTCTGGGTCATCAGGATCGAAGATGTTCGCGTTCTCGACAGTGACCTCGCCGATCCTCGCTTCGATTGCTTCCAGGCAGGCGGGGGAGAGCGGATCATAATCCGTCATGGCCGAACTCTCCGCCCGCACCTGGGCGCCCCCTGCAAGCATCAGCGAAATCATCAAAAGTAAAACGATACGCATCACCTATTCGAGAACCGGAAACAGCCCGCGCAGGCCGTTGGCGATAATCTCTATGGATATCGCCGCCAGCAGCAGCCCGAACAGGCGGTCGATGATGCTCATGCCGATCCGTCCCAGCGTGGTGCCGATCTGCATCGCCAGGCTCAGCACCATCCACAGCACCACGCAGACCAGCAGGATACAACCGATAACCACGAACGGGTGCAGGGGCAGGGCGGAACGCTGCATCTGGATAATCACGGTACTGATGGCGCCGGGACCGGCCAGCATCGGTATCGCCAGCGGCACGACCGCGATGCTGGACATTTCCTCGGCGCTCTTCTTCTCTGAATACGTGGTGCGCAAGGTGTCGGACTCGGCGCGCAGCATGGCCAGCGCCATCAGCAGCAGTACAATGCCGCCGCCCACGCGAAACGAGGACAGGCTGGTGCCCATGAAGGCGAGCAGGCTGTCGCCGAATACCGCCGCAGATACCAGCACCGCCCCCACGCTGACACTGGTGATGAAGGCGATGCGCATGCGCTGGCGACTGTCCTGCCCCTGGGTCAGTGAAAGGAACAGCGGGATAGCGATAAAGGGGTCGAGAATGACCAGCAGGGCGGTCGTGAAGCGGGTGTATTCAGTCCAGTGTTCCATATGACCCCGGCCCCGGAGGCCAATTCCATGACAGTGCGATTATTATCATACCGCAGAAAATTAACAGGAGATTAACAACTTGGCATCTGTGAAACTTGCGCAATCGCAAAAATCGGATTAGCTTCTGCACCTTCATTCAGACCCACAGGAGATCAACATGTCCCGGGACAGCATGGGCAAGGGCACGACCGTCACCTCGGAAACCAGCGCCATCTGGAAAAACCATGTCAGTGTGCCCGATACCCCGGCCGGCTTTACGGTCAGGACCACGTATCCCGGTAATCCGGACGGCGTGGAAGTCATGCTGGAGCGCTGGAAGGCCGGCAGCGCGGAACCGCCACATTCGCATCCGGGCGACGACATGACCGTGGTGGTGGAGGGCAGGATGGCCGTCCAGTTCTTCATCCGCAAGGGTGACTCGCTGGTCGCTGATGGTGAGCCGCTGCTGCTCGGACCGGGTGACACGGGATACATCAGGGCAGGCAGGATCCATGACGCAAAGTACCTGGAAGACTGCAAGCTGGTGTACGTGCACGACCGGGGGTTCGGTTTCAGCGCCGAGTAAACCGTGCCATCGGTCAAGAACGACCGTATCGCCGCCAGGAGCCATAGCCGGGGTATTGTGCTGTGCTGCTGCCTGTTCTGCCTCGCCGGCTGTATGGCGGCCGGCCATGGCGCCGGCCTGTCAGGGGAGGTTACGCAACCGCTGACAGCGGGCGATCACACCATCACGTTGCAGCAAGGTGAGCTGCAGCGCCGCTACCATGTGCATGTCCCGCCGCACCGCCGCGGCCAGCCGCTGCCGGTCATGCTGGCCCTGCACGGCGGTGGCGGCAGCGGCCGGCAATTCCAGCGTGAAAATGCACTCGATCCGGTGGCAGACCGGGAACGGTTTCTGGCGGTCTATCCCGACGGCACCGGCCCCCTCAAGGGGCGCCTGCTGACCTGGAACGCCGGTGATCACTGCTGCGGCTGGGCCCGCGAGCATGGCGTGGACGACAGCGGATTTCTGCTCGCCGTACTTGATGACCTCGCCACACGCACAACCATCGACCGGGCGCGCATCTATGTGACCGGTCACTCCAATGGCGCCATGATGTCCTACCGCTTCGCCAGCGAACAGGCCGGGCGCGTCAGTGCCATCATCCCGGTCGGCGGTGCCATGGACCTGTCACACTTCAGTCCGGCACGGCCGGTCGCCGTGTTGCACATCCACAGCGTGGACGATCCGCGTGCGCTGTACGATGGGGGACAGGGTCCGAACTTCCCGGGTACCGACCACCGCGTCGAGCACCAGCCGGTGATGCAGGGACTGGCACGCTGGGCGCAATTCAGTGGTTGCCAGCCGCAACCGCTGACGCAGGCGGTCAGCGAGGGCAGGGGTCCTGATGCCGGGCAAACGGTGACGCGTCTCGTGTATACCGGCTGCCAGGCAGGCGGTGCAGTGGAGCACCTGCGCCTGAGCGGCAGCGGCCATGGTTGGCCGGGAGTGCAGGCGCCACGCCTGCGCCGGAAACTGCTGGGGCCCGCCACCACGCTGGTCAACGCAGCGGAGGAAGCCTGGCGTTTCGCTGCACGATTCCCGTATCCCGAGTGAAGGCAATTCACCACCGGGCTGTGCAGGGGCGACCTGATGCTCACTCGATCTTGATATAGGCAAAACCTTCGTGTTGCAGTTCGGCAATACGCACCACTCCGGAGGGAACCGGCACCACGTTTTTGTACAACTTGTCAGCAGGCAGACCGATGCCGCTGCGGGTGATGTCGCACAGCTCCAGCTTTACCCCCTGCACACCGTTCAGTGATACGAGGCGGCCCTTGATGTTGTCACGCCGCTCCTCCAGTGCCGCGTCAGCCGCAAATGGCGTATCGGCAAGCTTGTCATCAGTCAGGAAACGGATGCCGTGGGCAACGAACACGATGCGTACATCGTATTCGATCAGTTCGTTCTGGTAATACGTGACCATGTTGTTGATGCTCGTCAGCATGGCACTGAAGCGTCGGGGATCGGCAAAATCGGCATGGTAGACCACCCTGGCCAGGTCATCCCCGTCGACAGCATGGGATTTTTCCGGGCCCGCGAACAGCAGCGGCAAGGCGAGCAGGGCTATCAGAATTCGTTTGTGCATGGGTAGGCTCCTCCTGCAGATTGGCAGACATGTATCCAGTGTAGCAAATTTACGACGCGGGCATGTGTCCAGGCAGCCGCAACCGGTACCGTGCCCGGACGTGAACCAGGTCCGGTTATTGCCTGTGAGGTCGTGCTAGTGTCGCAAGCAGTCAGCTTGAGGGAGACACAAGGTGCGCGTGGATCTGGTAACGATAATCGCCTTATTGCTGCTACCGGACGTGACCAGCGCGGACGATGCCAATGGCCTGGCGCGCGATCCCGTCGATGCTGCTACCAGCAGCATCGATCTGCACCCCGATCTCGGGTACAACAGCGTCAATTCCGGCAACCACTACCTGCGGCTGGAGCATTCGCTGCCACTTCTGCCGCACGCCATGATCAGCAAACGCAGTATCGACGAAAATGCACGCGGTCGGTTGTCGCGTACTCTTGATTCCGGCGGCAGCAGCTTCACCGTTGGCGGGGATGTCGACAGCAGCGTGCAATACCGGCAAAGCGACGTCATTTTCTACTACAGCATCCTCGATACCAGTGCCAGCATCGACGTCGGCGTGAACGCAAGATACATCGAAAGCAGCAGGGTGCCCGGCGGCGTCAGCGGAGGTATGGAAACCGCGGATGTGACGGGCTGGATACCGCTGCTGTATGCCGGCCTCGGCGTCGACCTGCCGCTGACCGGCCTGTCACTTGGCGCTAACGGTTCTATTATGGGCTACCAGGGTAATCGCCTGTACGATGTGACGCTGCAAGCCAGCTACACCACGCCCTGGAATGCCGGCGCCGATCTCGGCTACCGGCGTCCCAAACTCGGCCTCGACGATTTCGACTCATACAGCGCCGACATCGAGTTCAGTGGCCCCTATGCAGGCGTGTTCGTCAAATTCTGAGAGCGTTGCCTCAGGATCTGGCATCAACTACTACCGCGGAATGTTCGTCACATGCCCCGCCGCACATCAGCCGCGCCGGCAGGCGCGGGAAGGCGCTGATTACCGATACCAGCAGGCTGGCGAAGTAGGGCACCGACTGCACCAGCAGCACGATGATCCAGAGCAGCAGGTCGAGCATGCCTGTCCCGCTTTTCCAGCCGATAGCCGCTGCTGCCAGCCACAGGGCTACGGCAAACAGTGTTTCCTCGCGCGCCGATAACAGTGCGCGCCAGAGTGCACTGGTCTGTTCCAGTTTCGGCGTGCGCATGAAGGGTATGGAGCGCGTAAACAGTCCCAGCCAGATCGCACGAGCGATGGTGTGCGACAGGGACAGGCCGGCAAGTGCAGCCGCCAGCGTCTGGCGCAGCGTGCCGACGATGCGCACGCCACGGTAAAGATAGAAGACCTTGGCCATCTTGAA
>JBATJF010000240.1:0-17136 GCA_049668345.1 Gammaproteobacteria bacterium | reverse complement strand
TATATTTCATTGTATTTCATACATTTTTAATTCTGGCAAGATATTTGCTTGCTGGTAGGCAGGGATGCATTACCACCAGCCCGATCGGGACGTCCGGCACCTGACTGCACCACTGCGCGGACGCAGGCCGTGGGACGAAACGGATGGCATAACGAGACACGGAGGCGTACTGCAAGACAGACAAGCCATGTACCAGCAGATCAACATGTACCAGCCCGTCTTCCGGCGGCAGCGCAAGATTTTTTCGGCGGCCACGCTGCTGATGATCCTGGTCATGGCGACCGTCCTGCTGCTGGGCGTGTACCTGCATGCGCGCTGGACGCTGCACGGCCTGCAGCGCACCTCTGCGGACCTGACCGGGAACTACCGGCAACTCGATGCCAGGCTGCTTGCACTGGAAGATGACGGTGCAGCCGCTGCGAAGGCGGGCGCCGGCAACGGCATCGCCACGCTGCAGGAACAGATCAGCGAGCGCACGGCGCTGCTGGAACGCATCGACCGGCTCGCCATCAATACCGCGGGCGGTTTTGGCGAGATATTCGAAACGCTGGCGCGGCAGGATGTGCCGGGGCTGTGGCTCACGGCTGTCGAGGTGGACCAGGATGGCAATACCGAAATACGCGGCGCCACGCTGGACCCGAAGCTGGTGCCCCGCTACCTGCAGCTGATGATGCAGCAGCCACGGCTCGCCATGCTGAACAACGGTACCGTCAGCCTGACGCGGCCGGAACCCGACCAGGCGGAAATCGATTTCAGACTCAGTTACACCACGCAGGGAGAACGGCATTGATTACGGCGCAATATCAGCAGCTGGCGACACGCGTTGACACATTGCAGCTGCGCGAGCGCGTGCTGCTGCTGATCGCCTGCCTGGTGGTGCTGTTTTTCCTGGCGGACAGCTTCGGATTGCAACCCGTATTCAGGCAACAGCAGGAGCTGCGACAGGATATCAACGACCAGGAAATGCAACTCGAGCTGCTACGCACACGCACCGGACTCCTGGGCGGTGTTGCGGGTAGCGATCCGGCAACGCAGCCCGGCCGGTTGCAGGCGCGGCTGGACGAGCTGGGTGTACAGCTGCAGTCGCGACTCGGCGGCATGCTCGCACCCGATCAGGCGGCGAGCATCCTCGAACAGGTCCTCGCCCAGGAGGCCGGGCTGACCCTGCAGGCAGTCAACGCACGATCGGAGCCATTCACGGCAACGGAAACCGACACAGGGGAAAGCGTGCCGGTTGCCGGCATTGGTCGCTACGAACTGGAACTGCAGCTGGAGGGTGGTTACCTGGCGACGCTGAATTACCTGCGCGCGCTGGAGGCGCTGCCGTGGAATTTTTTCTGGAAGGGCGTGACCTTCGAGATCACCGAATACCCGAAGGCGCGCATCACGCTCGATATCTATACCCTGGGTCTGCTGGAAGGATGATGCCGTCATGCCACTGAGGACCGGAAGCCGGATTGCCCTGGCACTGTGCGCGACGCTGACAGCACTGCCCGTGCCCGGCGGTGCGCTCATCGATCCGACCCGGCCCGCCAGCCACGGCCAGGCTGCAGCGGCACACGCTGGCGAGCCCCGGCGCGGCTGGACGCTTGATTCGACACTGGTGGCACCCGACCGCCGCGTTGCCGTGATCAACGGCAAGCGGGTCAGCGAGGGCGAGTCGGTGGACGGTGCACGGGTCATCGAAATACGCAAACTTGATGTACTGATTCAGGCGGCCGGCACACGCATGACCCTGCAACTGCTGCCGGACATCGTAAGAAAACAACCGTGAAATATGGATATATCACCATGCCTACTATCACACAGCTGCATCGCCAGATAATCAACGGACTGATTGCTGCCCTGCTTGCCGCCTGCTCCACGGCGCCGACCTTCCGGCCCGAAAACATGGCGCCCATCGCGGAGGCTTTGCAGGAAAGCATGCCTCCCGATACCGCCGCGGCGCCCGTCGCCCCGCCGCCGGAAGTGGCCGCCGCGCTGCTGCCGCAGATGAGCACCGATATTGCCGGCCTGGTCCCGGATATCGAACCGCGCTTCGATATCTCCGTCAAGGCCACGCAGGCACCGGAGTTCTTCATGAGCCTGGTGAAGGGCACACACCTCAACATGGTGATGCACCCGGAGGTGAGCGGAAAGATATCCATCAGCCTGCGCGACGTCACGCTGGAGGAGGTACTGTCCACGGTACGCGATGTCTACGGTTACCGTTACCGCCGCCAGGGCAACACCTACCAGGTGTTCCCGGCCAGCATGCGTACGCAGGTCTTCACCGTCAATTACCTCGATGTCGTGCGTGACAGCAGTTCCCGCACCACTGTCAGTTCCGGCCAGGTTGGCAAATCCAGTGGCAATGGACAGGGCAGCACTGCCCCCGGCTCACCGGCAACCGGCGCCGGCAAGTCCTCTGATGTGTCAGGGAGCGTGGTCAGGACAGACTCCGAATCCGATTTCTGGCTGGACCTGAAGGATTCGCTGAACCTGATCGTGGGCAAGGAAGACGGCCGCAAGGTGGTGGTGCATCCGCAATCCGGCGTCATTGTCGTGCATGCCATGCCGGAGGAGCTGCGCGATGTCGGGGACTATCTCGCCACCATTGAAAACGCCGCGCACCGCCTGGTGATCCTCGAGGCCAAGATCATCGAGGTCACGCTGAATGACCGTTTCCAGGCCGGCATCAACTGGAATGCCCTGATCGAGTTCGGCGATGACAAGTCGATCCTGTTTGGCCATTCCGGTGGCGGCACCGTGTTCGACAGCGGCGTGTCCGGACTGGCCGGCACCGTCGTGCCGCTGGTGCGCGGCACCCAGGTCACCGGCTTCGACACGAACGCCTTCGGCGGCATCTTCACCATCGATGCCAACCTGAAGGACTTCAATGCCCTGATCGAACTGCTCAAGACACAGGGCGACGTACAGGTGCTGTCCAGCCCGCGCATCTCGACAGTGAACAACCAGAAGGCCGTGATCAAGGTGGGCCAGGACGAGTATTTCGTTACCGATATAGAAACCGACACCGACATCACCGATGGGGTGAGCAACCAGAGCGTCGACGTCACCCTCACGCCCTTCTTCTCCGGTGTCGCGCTCGACGTGCTGCCGCAGATCGATGCAGACGACAATGTCATCCTGCACATTCACCCGGCCATCAGCGAGGTGATGGAAAAGACCAAGAACATCAAGGTCTCCACCACCAACGATCTGTCGATCCCGCTGGCATTGAGCACGATTCGCGAAACAGACTCGGTGATCCGCGCACGCAGCGGCCAGGTGGTGGTGCTGGGCGGGTTGATGAAGAACGCACTGCGCGACGAGGAAGCACGCACGCCGCTGCTCGGGGATGCTCCGGTAATTGGCAACATGTTCCGCCATCGCCGCGAGGTGGCGACCAAGAGCGAACTGGTCATCCTGCTGCGCCCGATTGTGATCAACAACGACCAGCAATGGAACGGGCAACTGCGCAGCACCGCGGACAGCTTCCGCAACCTCAGAACCCTGGACAGCAACGGCCGCTGAGCGCCGGTGCCGATGGAGTCTAGCCATGTATCTTGAACACTTCGGACTGGAACAGCAGCCATTCACCATCACGCCGGACACGGAATTTTTTCTCGATCACGGCAGCCACAGGGATGCACTGAACGTGCTGCAATATGCCCTGCACTCCGGTGAGGGCTTCATCAAGGTCACCGGCGAGGTCGGCACCGGCAAGACCCTGCTATGCAGGAAATTGCTCAATTCACTGGGTGACAATTTCGTCACGGCCTACATACCCAACCCGTTCATCAACCCGGTGGCGCTGCGCATGGCGCTGGCCAGCGAGCTGGGTATCAGGTTCGCACGCAATATCGGCCAGCCGCGCCTGCTCGAACTTATCAACGAGCGGCTGATGCAGCTGCATGCCGGCGGCAGGCAGGTCGTGCTGCTGCTGGACGAGGCGCAGGCCCTGCCCGATGACAGCATGGAGGCACTGCGCCTGCTCTCAAACCTGGAAACCGAGAAGACCAAGCTGCTGCAGGTGGTGTTGTTCGGACAACCGGAACTCGACGCCCGCCTGCAACAGGAACACCTGCGCCAGCTGCGCCAGCGTATCCTGTTCAGCTACCGGCTCAAGCCGCTGGCACCCCACGAACTCGCCGTTTACCTGCAGCATCGCCTGATGGTGGCTGGCTACCGCGGCGTGCCGCTGTTTACCCCGCGGGCACTGAAGCTGCTGCACCGCAGCAGCCGGGGCATCCCCCGACTGATCAACATCCTCGCCCACAAGGCCATGCTGTCCGCCTTCGGGCGCGGTGACCGCTGCATCGATGCAACCCATATCCGCAAGGCAGCGGTGGACACCGATGACATCCGGCCCTCACGCCACCGCCTGGCACTGGCCTCCGGCCTGTTCGGGCTGCTGACCCTGACCGGCGCCGGCTTCTACGCGGCCTGGCACTGAGTGCAACCGTCATGAGCCTGATCAACGACATGCTGAAAGACCTGGACCGGCGCAACTACCAGCCGGCGGGCGCCCATGCCGCGGCCCTGCACCCGCCGGGCCTGGCGGGAATGCACCTGCCTAACCCGCTGGCGGGGCGCACCCCGATGCTGGCTGGCGCCGCCCTGCTCGTCGCCATCGTGCTGGCGGGTATTGCCTTCAGCAATCCGTTCCGCCTGCAGCAGTCACGGACACCCGACAGCGACCCGGCGAAAACGACCCGGATCCTGGAGATACCGACACGGGAGCTTGCTGCCAGCACGGTCGCGGCAGTGCAACCCGCCGCAACCGCACAGAGCGACCCCGACACGATAGAGACACCGGTTACCGAACAGCACGAACGGAAAGTGCAGACGCCCCCGGCGACGCCTGTACAGGCGGCAACACCTGCCAGCGGGCCGGCCACCCGGGAAGATGGTCATTTCGAGGTGACACCCCGCCCGCTGACGCCGGAACAGCGACTGGCACGCGATTTCCAGGCTGCCGCAGCAGCCGTGAACAAGGGCAACGCCGTCGAGGCGCAACGCCTGCTCGAGGACCTGCTGGCACGGGATAACGGCCTGCACAAGGCGCGGCTGCTGCTGGCCGGCCTGTATGTGCAGCAGCAACGCAACAGCCGCGCAGAGTCGGTGCTGGCCAGCGGCCTGCTGCATTACCCGCAGCATGCCCCCTACGCCAGCCTCTATGCACAACTGCTGGCTGCACAGGCGCGTGACAGCGAGGCCATCAATGCCCTGCAGGGCGCGCTGCCTGCCGCCGCTGACGATGCCGCCTACCATGCCCTGCTGGCCGGACTTTACCAGCGCAGCGGCAAGGCGGTTGCGGCAGCCGGAAGCTATCGCGAGGCGCTGCGGCTGGCGCCGGCACATGGCGAGTGGTGGATGGGGCTGGGCATTTCCAGCGAGCAGGCAGGCGATGCGGAGACGGCGGCATCGGCCTACCGGCAGGCACTGCACTATCCGCTGGGTAAGGCATTGCAGCAATACGTTCAGCGGCGGCTCGAACAGCTGGCGCGCTGAACAGGCACGACAACCGGCAAGGATTGTAAACATGGCAGCGAACATGCAACGCGTGAAAGTCCGCCTCGGCGACCTGCTGGTCGAGAAGAAGCTGATTTCCGAGAACCAGCTGCAGGCCGCGCTTGCGGAACAGAAAAAGAGCGGCCGCAAGCTCGGCCGCGTGCTGATCGATCACGGTTACGTCAACGAAGAGGCCATGCTGAAAATCCTGTCTGCACAGATCGGCATCCCGTACGTAGACCTGCAGACCTTCGAACTGAATCCGCAACTGGTACAGCGTCTGCCGGAAACCGACGCCCGCCGCTACCGCGCCCTGATCCTCAAGGAAACAGCCAGCGGCCTGCTGGTTGCGCTCGGTGACCCTACCGATATTTTCAATTACGACGCACTGGTCAAGGCGCTCAAGTGCCCGGTCGAGCTGGCGGCCGTCAAGGAGACCGACCTGCTGACGGGCATCGACCGCATGTACAGCGGCAACGACCAGCTGCAGTCGCTGGCCAGCGAGGTGGGCCGCGACATGTCGGACAGCACCTTCGACCTCGACCGGCTGATCGCCGTCAGCAGCAAGAGCGATGCGCCCGTGGTGCGTCTGATCCAGTCCGTGTTCGACGGCGCCGTGAAGGCGCATGCCTCGGATATCCATATCGAGCCGGATGAAACCGTGTTGCGCATACGCCGCCGCATCGATGGCATCCTGCACGAGCAGATCGTCGATGAAAAGAACATCACCGCCGCCATGGTGTCGCGTCTCAAGCTGATGGCCAATGCCGACATATCGGAACGCCGCCTGCCGCAGGATGGCCGCTTTTCGGTGAACGTCAAGGACCGGCAGATCGATGTGCGCCTGTCCACCATCCCGACCCAGCATGGCGAGGGCGTGGTCATGCGCCTGCTCGACCACAGCAATTCCATCAGTACGCTGGAGGAACTGGGCATGCCGGCGGCATTGCTCAGGACCTTTCGCAGGATCATCCACAAGCCGCACGGCCTGATCCTGGTGACCGGTCCGACCGGCAGCGGCAAGACCACGACCCTGTACAGCGCCCTGCACGAGCTGA
Source organism: Gammaproteobacteria bacterium (assembly GCA_049668345.1). Classification (GTDB taxonomy): domain Bacteria; phylum Pseudomonadota; class Gammaproteobacteria; order UBA9214; family UBA9214; genus UBA9214. Next base: position 10,582 of record JBATJF010000240.1, on the reverse strand, counting down.
ACTCGCCGCAGCGCAAGATCATCACCATCGAGGACCCGGTCGAGTACCGCATGCAACGCGTCAACCAGGTGCAGGTCAACAACAAGGTCGGGCTCGATTTCGCGCGCGTGTTGCGCACCGCCCTGCGTCTCGACCCGGACATCCTGCTGCTGGGCGAGATCCGCGACCATGAAACCGGCGAGATTGCCCTGCGCGCCTCGCTGACCGGTCACCTGGTGCTGTCGACACTGCATACCAACGATGCCGTCAGCAGTGCCATCCGCCTGATGGACATGGGCCTGGAAGGCTATTTGCTGGCCTCGTCCGTGCAGGCCATCCTTGCCCAGCGCCTGATTCGACGGGTCTGCACGCATTGCAGCGCACCGGCGGAACTCGACGCGAACGAACAGGCCTGGCTGCACGACCAGGCCGGCGACACGCTGGATGGGCACGCATTCCATCGCGGCAGCGGTTGCAACAATTGCAATCACACCGGCTACAGCGGACGCATCGGTATCTACGAGTTACTGGTGATGACACCCGGGCTCGCCGAGGCCCTGCGCAGCGAGGACCAGAATGCCTTCCAGCGCGCGGCAAACGAACAGCCCGGCTACCAGCCGCTGGTCGGCAATGCACTGGACTATGCGCGCGACGGCATCACCAGCATCGAGGAAGTGATGCGCCTGTGCGGGTGGGCCGACTGATGCCGCTGTTTAACTACAAGGCACGCGGCGCCCATGGCGATGCCATCGAGGGCACTATCGATGCCGGCAGCCCCGACCTGGCCGCCGCGCGCCTGATCGAGGGCGGGCTGACGCCGGTCGACATCCAGCCCTTTGTCGAAAAACTCTCGCTGGGCGTCAGCCTGGAAAGCCTGTTCGCGCCCAGGGTCCAGCTTCCCGACCTGATCCAGTTCAGCCGGCAGATGCACAGCATGCTGCGCGCCGGCATTCCCATCTTCCGTGCCGTCACCGGGCTGGCCACCACCACGGGCAACCGCGTGCTGGCGCAAACACTGCACCAGGTGGCGACCAGCCTGGAGTCGGGGCACACGCTGTCGGATGCGCTCGGGCAGCATCCCCGGATATTCTCGATGTTCTACGTCAGCCTGGTGCGCGTCGGCGAGACCAGCGGCAAACTGACCGAGATCTTCCAGCAACTCGCCTTTTACCTGGACCGGGAAAAGACCACGCGCGGCAGGATCAAGTCGGCGCTGCGTTACCCGGTCTTCGTGATCAGCGCCATCGCCATCGCGCTTGCCGTGATCAGTATCTGGGTCGTCCCGGCCTTCAGCAACCTGTTCAGGAGTTTCGGCGCCGAACTGCCGCTGCCGACCCGCATACTCATGATGACGTCCGACTTCATGGTCGGCTACTGGCCCGCACTGCTGTTGCTGCTGGCAGTGCTGGTGGCCGGTGCGAAACAGTATGTCGGCACCGAGGCCGGCCGCTATCGCTGGGACAAGTTCAAGCTGCGCCTGCCGCTGGTCGGCAGCGTGATCTACCAGGCCTCGCTGGCACGCTTCAGTCACCTGTTCGCGATGGGCATGAATTCCGGCGTGCCGCTGATGACAGCGCTGACCGTGGTCGCACAGGCCCTGAACAACAGCTATCTGGAAGAACGCATCCTCGGCATGCGCGGCGGCATCGAGCACGGCAAGGCACTGAGCCTGACCGCCGCCAACAGCGGCATCTTCGATCCGCTGGTGCTGCAGATGCTCGCCGTGGGCGAGGAATCCGGCACCATCAGCGAGCTGCTCACCGAGGTGGCGGACTATTACGAGCGCGAGGTGGACTACGCCACCGAGCGGCTGAGTGCGTCCATCGAACCGATCCTCACCGTGGTGATCGGCGGCCTGGTGCTGGTGATGGCCATGGGCATTTTCCTGCCCATGTGGAACCTGGCGTCGGTTGCGTTGCATTGATAAATAGAAATGGCCACGGAATCCACGGAAGAACACGGAAAAATACGAATACATGACGGGCTGTAGGGTGCGTTTTACGCACCGGAAGCGGTGCATGGCGTACACCCTTGCGTGAGACGTGAAAGGTGAAACGTGAATGACGGGCGCAATGGATCATGGCCACGGAATCCACGGAAGCACACGGAAAAATAAAACCCGGGCGTAGGGTGCGTTTACGCACCGGGAATGGCTACACAAGGGTCAATGAAACCGTGCGTCAACAGAAGTGTGAGGCCGTTAACGGAAGCGTAAGAAATTGATATTTATTAACTATTTATGATTAAAGAATTCCCGCGGCCGGCCGCTGGAATGGCTGAACAGGTTCAACTGTCAACCCACAAGGAGTGGAAAAAATGAGCAAGGTTAAAGGTTTTACATTAATCGAACTGGTGATCGTCATCGCCATCCTGGGCGTGCTGGCAGCGATCGCCATCCCCAAGTTTGTCGATCTGTCCGGCGATGCGCTGGATGCCTCCAAGAAAGGCATGAGCGGTGCGGTGAAGAGTGCCCACGCCATCGCTATCGCCGACCTGAAGCGCTTCCCGACGGTCACCGAGCTGTCCACCTATGTCAATGGTGAAAACGTTGCCGATGACCCCACCGGCGTCCAGGTGCGTATCGACACCACCGACTACATCGTGCTGACCTATACCGACTCGAACTGCGCCACCGCAACGACAGCGACCGGTGACACGGTGCAGTGCGTGGGCGTTATACCGTAACCGACAGACGCCTTGAACCTGTCAACCTGGAAGGGCGGGCACCTGCCCGCCCTTCCCTGTTACCGGCCACCCCATGTTGTCATCGCCAATCACAGCACGGATGCGGGGTTTCAGCCTGCTGGAACTGGTCATCGTGCTGGTGATCCTGGGCACGCTGGCAGCGTTCGCCGTCCCGCGCTTCTCACCCTCTGACAACACCGTCGCGGCGCAGGCCGACCGGCTGGCGCGCGACCTCCGTCACGCCCAGGCACTGGCCATGAACCAGGGCCGCACACTGGTCTTCGACGTGCAGTCCGCCACGACCTACCGCGTCAGCTTCAGCGGCAGCACCATCACCGACCCCGCCACCCAGCAGCCCTACACCGTGACCCTGGATAACAGCGTCACGCTGTCCGGCACCGACACCGGCTTCGACAGCCTGGGCCGGCCGGTCGCCGCCGGCAGCCTGCTCGCCGCGGCACGCGTCTTCACCCTGAGCGGCAGCTCCCGCACCGCCAGCGTGACCCTGAGTCCGGTCACGGGCTTCGTCACGGTGACGCCATGAAACGTACACAGGAGGCCGGCTTCACCCTGATCGAACTGATCCTGGTCATCGTCATCGCGGCACTGGCCTCGGTACCGATTCTCGGGCAGTTCACCCAGGTCGCCGGCAGCACCCTGATCGACGAGGAAATCCAGACCGCGGCGCAGCTGGCCCAGGAACGCGCGGAAGAAGTGCTCGCACTGCGCCGCGACCAGGGCTATGCGGCCGTTGCCACCGGCACCACCAATGATGTACTGACCGGCAATTACAGCAGTTACACGCGCAGCGTGACCGTGACCCAGCCACCGGCCGGCGGCGGCTGCGCCACGGGCGCGACCTGCAAGGGCGTGGTGGTAAGCGTCGATCGCGGCCCCAAAAACCGGGCCCGGGTCAGTTTCGTGCTGGTGAACCACTGATGGCAGCGCGCAGGCAACAGCACGGTTTTACCCTGATCGAGATGATCATCAGCCTGGTGATCCTGGCGCTGCTGGGCGCGGCCGCCGGTTACGGCCTGACCGGCGGGGTGCTGGCCTTTTCCGGCAATGCCGACACCCTGCATACGCTCGGCAAGCTGCGCTATGCCAGCGAACGCATGGCGCGCGAGCTGCGCGAGGTGCGCCGCAATACCGTGACACCGGCGAACTACGACATCTCCACCATGAACGCCTCGACGCTGGCCTTTACCCGCAATGACGGCACGGCCGTGACCCTGACCGGCACGCCGCCGCTGCTGACGCTGGCCTACAACACGCCGGGCGGCACCCACACCCTGACCGACCAGGTCGGCAGCGTGACCTTCGCCTACTACCGGGCCGATGGCAGCACGGCCGCCACCGGCAGCGCGGATGTCGCCTTCATCGAGTTCGACCTGGTGCTGACCCGCAACGGCAACAGCTACCCGCAACGCACGCGCGTGGCCCTGAGGAACCGGCAATGACTGCGCCGTCAGCGCAACGCCAGCGCGGCGCCGTCACCCTGATCGGTGCCCTGTTCCTGATCCTTGCCATTATCGTGCTGCTGGCCGCCGTGCAGCGCATGGCCGCCAGCAGCATCACCGACAGCGCCCTGCACAACGACGGCGTCGAGGCGCTATTCATCGCCGAAAGCGGCCTCGAGCGCGCGGCCTGGCGCTATGCCAACGGCAGTGCCTGTACCGCCCTCGCCGGCGAGACCGCCGCCATCGGACGCGGCAGCTTTTCGATCCAGTCCGCCAGCCTGGTCGGCCCGGATTGCCGGGTGCGCGTGGCCGGCAACGTCACGACCACCATCACGGCGAATACCGTCACCCGCACCATCGAGGGCGACCTGTCGGGCGGCGGCGGTGTCTGGGCGGTGGGCGATGTGGACGGCGGCGAACTGATCATCCACTGGGATGGCAGCAGCTGGAGCCGCGTCGGACCCTATGGCGGCATCCCGAACGTGGAGCTCAACAGCGTGCACTGCGCGTCCGGCAATGACTGCTGGGCGGTCGGCATGGCCAGCGGTGGCGAACTGATCATCCACTGGGACGGCACGACCTGGAGCCGGGTCGGACCCTATGGCGGCATCCCGGACATGCCGCTCCACAGCGTAACTTGTGTCACCAGCAACGACTGCTGGGCGGTGGGTAACGCCAGCGGCGGCGAACTGATCATCCACTGGAATGGCAGCAGCTGGAACCGCACCGGACCTTACGGCGGCATCCCGGACATGCCGCTCAACAGCGTAACTTGTGTCACCAGCAACGACTGCAGGGCCGTGGGTAACGCCAGCGGCGGCGAACTGATCATCCACTGGAATGGCAGCAGCTGGAGCCGCACCGGACCTTACGGCGGCATCCCGGACATGCCGCTCCACAGCGTGCACTGCGTCGCCGGCAACGACTGCAGGGCCGTGGGTAACGCCAGCGGCGGCGAACTGATCATCCACTGGAATGGCAGCAGCTGGAGCCGCTCCGGTCCATATGGCTCCGTCCCGAACGAAACGCTCAACAGCGTGCACTGTGCCGCCAGCAACGACTGCTGGGCCGTGGGCGAGCGCTCCAGCTACGAGAACATCAATCACTGGAACGGCTCGGCCTGGAGTCGGCTCGGCAACAGTCCAGGCGTACCCAACGACGATCTGAATGCCGTTTACATGGTCAGTGCAACGGAAGGCTATCTGGTAGGGGCGAACGGCACCATCGCCGCCTGGAACGGCAGCAAATGGGACGGCCAGGCCTCGCCGACCGGCAGCGACCTGAACGCGGTCTTTGCCGGTGGCGCAGGCGGCGCGGGTGTCGCACTGGTTCACTGGAGCGAGGTGATCCAGTGATCCGTGCGCCAGCCCTGTTCGCATGATGCACGTAATGCACGGGTGGTCGATGCCGCGCCCTTGTATAAATCGATGTAGGGTGCGTTTTATGCACCGAATCGGTGCACAGAGTGCACCCTACGGCTCCCGTAGCAGCGGACGCTGCCCTCGAATTCATTACTGAGTGAGGTCTATTATGTTCCCATTATTCAGCAGGAAACCGCCCGGCGCGATGACCGGCATCGTCACTACGGACACTGGCGTCGCCATTGCCATCGTCCGGCACCAGGGCAAGGCCGGCGCCAGCCTGCAGTCATGTTCGTTCCAGTCCCTGCCGCCTGGCGACAAGGCCCGACAGGAAAAATTCCTGAAAGACCGCAGCCTGGACCGGCAGCAGTGCTCGACGCTGCTCGATATCGGTGATTACCAGTTGCTGGTGGTCGATGCACCGGAGGTTCCGCCCCAGGAACTGCGCGCCGCAGTGCGCTGGCAGATCCAGGAGCTGATCGACTTCCATATCGATGATGCCGTGCTCGATGTGTTCGACGCGCCACCCGGCGGCCCCGCGGGAACGCGCAAGCAGATGTACGTCGTGGTCGCACGTGCTGCCACGGTAAAGCAGCGCATCGACCGGCTGGAGAAGGCCGGCATCAATCTGGAGGTTATCGATATACCCGAACTGGCGATGCGCAACCTCGCCGCCCGCCTCCCGGAAGACGCATCGGGCCTGGCCACCCTGTATTTCAGCCCGCACCAGTGCCTCATTACCCTGACGCACCAGGCGACGCTCTATCTCACGCGCACCATCGATTTCGGTTACCGCGACCTGCAGGATAATGCCTCGAATCCCCATGCGCTCAGCAGCCGGCTGGCGCTGGAAATCCAGCGCTCCATCGACTATTACGAACAGCACTTCCGCCAGGCCCCGATCCGGACGATCGCCATCCTGCCCCTGCCGGTCACGCTCTACGGACTGGAGGATGCGCTGCAGCAGACACTCGGACTGACCACCCGCAACGTGACGATGCGTGATGTCATCGGCGCCGAGCAGGAGCTCGACCAGGCATCTGCGGCAAGCTGCCTGCTGGCGGTCGGCAGTGCCCTGCGCACGGAGTCCAGGGCCTTGTAGGAGCGGACCGCGTCCGCGATCTTTTTACAAAAAACATCGCCAATAAGATGCGCTCCTACCCCGATAGACGGTGTAGGGTGCACTCCGTGCACCGTTGTGTGAGACGTGAGACGTGAGACGTGAGACGTGAGACGTGAGACGTGAGTAGAAATACCTGCACCGACCGGGAGTCAAGCTTTACGTTTCACCTTTCACGTTTCACCTTTCACGTTTCACCTTTCACGTTTCACGTTTCACGTCTCACCTTTCACGCTTCACGAATTTTAGCAGGCGCAGGGCGTGCCATATACCACTGCCGGTGCGTAAAACGCACCCTACCCGCGGTTGTTTATTTTTCCGTGTTCTTCCGTGGATTCCGTGGCCATTCTATTGTTCCGGTTTCACGTCTCACGTCTGACCTTACATGTTTCAGTCCGTACGCTCGGACTCACGCCAGGCGAAGGAACAGTCGAGGTGGGTACGTACCGTTATCAGGCCGCTGAGCCCGTCTTCCAGCATGATATCGACCGGGCGGCGGCGGCGTAGTCTCCTGCAGGGCTGTGACAGCCAGATCACGGCTATCTTCTCATTACGCGGAAAAGTGGTGCGCAAGGCATCGGCAATACCGAGCAGATGCTCGACACGCTTGAGCACCTCGGGGTCATCGGGCAGCGGGGTATCATCCTGATAGCGACGCAGGTGACGTCCCGACACCTTGCCCGGCAAGGCCAGCATGACAACCTGGTCGGTGGAATTGATGCCCCAGTCATCGAGCGTGTTGATGACAAGGCGACCGAGGTCGAGACGGTCCTGCTCGCTAAGTTGATTCATTAAGCTATTTCTCCAGGAATAGTCGGAAGCCATTGCACCAACCGGGTAGACGAATCGGCAGCAGACCGCTCGCGAATGGCCCTTTCCGGCAAGCTCGATGATCCCGGAATTTGACAGGATGCCGCTGTAATGACAGTTCCTGCGTCCTGACGGGCACGCCCGTGCAGTTTACATGAATTTCCGGCGCACAGTCGTATTGCCCGACGTGCAGTAATGTTTTTTGCACTGCAACGCCATTACCAGTTGCAGCGCCGGCACAGCATCGCCACCCGGGCTGCAATCGACAGGGAGATATCCCTGCATTTCCCTGCAGCCCTATCTACAACGTCACCTGATCTAGTAAGATAACGCCCACCACAGTCACGGTGATGGCCATAACAAGGGCATGAAACAGGCAGGTTCATCCCGCACAGAGATTGCTTCGCCAGCCACGGGCAAGGAAAGTCTCCGGATTTTGCTGCTATGCGCGGGCCTGGTAATAACTGCACTGCTTGCCGGCTATATCTCCACATCGCTCGTGCAGAACGCCTTCGAGGACCTCGAGGCCGACCGCGAACAAATACTTCGACATCGTATGCAGGTAAGCAACACCATTACCAGCATCGAGCACAACCTCGGCCACGCACGGGCCATCATCAGCAACATTCTCTACAAGACCGGGTACCTGCAAACGCACGACAATTCAAGCGACTCGCTTGGCGTCCTCAACATCGACATACGCACCTTGCAGAAACTGCTGGCTGCAGATTCAACCACACCCCTGGGCGACGAACTTAGCCGGGTTGCATCCGATCTCGTCGCCCTGCACTACTTGGCACTCAACTGGCGGACTCAGTACGTTCTGTACTGGGATGAATACGGTATACAACAACCGCTTGCCAGGGTCCGGGACAGCCTTGACGCATTCGAACTGCAAGTAGCCAATGCAACATCGTCGAACCAGTCGCTGAGAGAGAGTATCGACAGAAAACCTCAACCCAGCGGGTCAAACGGACAGGCATCCAGTAATCAGTATCCAAAATACGGGCACACCCATCTCGGGACAATCCTGGCTGACCTGACGGACATCGAAAGGCACATCGATTCGATGGGCTCCAGTGACGACCTCCACGAATTGGCAGAGACAAGAAAAAACCGGCTGGAACCCAAACTTGATGCACTCCGGTTGCATATCCGTGCCTTCACTGCAAAAAACGGCATGGCGACACCACTGAGTGACATGCTTGTCGATAATATAGCCTTGCAGCTTTTTGGACATGCGGCTGCCGGACCGGGCCAGGACCATGCAACCGGGACCGGTGACATCCCGCTGTATGATGAACTGGCTCGCGGAATCACATTGCGGCAGGAACGGGAAAGGCTGCATGAACAGCTCAATGCGCTGACCGCGAGCGTGAGCGATATTCTGACAAGCGCATCTACTGTCGTACAGGAATACATTGCACAGCTCGATACCACCGCCAACGTACGAGCATCGAATGCCCGTGACTACCTGCTGATAACGCAGCTATCAAGCGCAGCACTCTTCCTGCTCATCGTGGGTTTCATCCTGCAAGCGGTCAAAAACCAGGTCGGCCAGCTGACCAGCCTGAAAATACAGGCAGAAAACGCCAGCCAAGCGAAGGACCTGTTCATGCAACGTTTGCAGGAGAGTGAAACCCGCCAGCGCACGATCATGGAAACCATGTTCGGCGCACTCATTACAACCGACGAGGAAGGCAACATCGAGAATTTCAATCCTGCCGCGGAACAGATGTTCGGCTACCAGGCGCAGCAGGTCATTGGCAAAAATGCCCTTATGCTGATACCGGAGCGGAAGCAGAATAAATACTTCGCTGCCTTTACGGATCTGATGAACAGCGGTTTCGAGAACACCCTGCAGCTAGACATAAAGATCGTCATGCGCCGCATGGATAACAGCGAATTCCCGGCATCGCTGGCCATCAGTCACATGATCATCGACGGCAGACAGATGTATAACGGCATCATCATGGACATTACGGATCGCTGCGAGGCCGAGGCAAGGATTCTGGAGGCCAAGGAAAAAGCCGAGTCCAGCGACCGCGCCAAGAGTGAATTTCTTGCAACCATGAGCCACGAAATCCGCACACCGATGAATGGCATTCTGGGCATGTCGGAGTTGCTGCTGGAAAGCCGGATGAACAGCCGTCAATACCAGCTTGTTTCACGCATACAGCAATCCGGCAGACTGCTTCTGCGCCTGATCAACGACGTCCTCGACCTGTCCCGCATCGAGGCAAACCGGTTGCAGCTTGATCCGGAACCCTTTGATATCAACGAATTGATCATGGAGACCGGCCTGCTGTTTCATGAGCAGGCGACCCGGAAAGGACTGGCCGTGCATTGCAACATTGCGCCCGGCATCCACAACACATGGATTGGCGATATCACGCGTTTGCGCCAGATCATCAACAATCTCATGGCAAATGCAATCAAGTTCACTCACACGGGCAGTGTCACGCTTTCTGTGGAGGCGGATGATGCCACCCGACACGACGCCAGCCTGCGATTCTCGGTCACGGATACCGGCATCGGCATCAGCAAGGATGCGCAGGAACATATCTTCGACTCGTTTTCCCAGGCTGACGGGTCCACCACGCGTCGCTATGGCGGCAGCGGCCTTGGACTGACCATTTGCAGGAAACTGGTACAGCAGATGGAAGGTACGATTGGCGTAACCAGCGACAACGAGGCAGGTTCGGAATTCTGGTTCAGAATCCGCCTGCCCCGCACCGAAGCTACCGCAATCGAGACCAGCCCGCCCCGGTTCGACTGGCATCGCGCCGCACCCCTTGACGCGCATGTACTCCTGGTGGAGGACAATACGATCAACCGGGAAGTGGCAACCTATATGCTTGAGTCGATGAGCTGCAAGGTTAGCGTGGCGGCCGATGGCGCCAGTGCCCTGGCACTGCTGCATAACAACGAATTCGACCTGGTCCTGATGGATTGCCAGATGCCGGTGATGGATGGTTACCGGGCAACCAGTGAAATACGGTCGCGTGAGGCGGAGCATGCGGGACGGCACATTCCGATAGTCGCCCTGACCGCCAATGCCATGAGCGACGCACGCGACAAGTGCCTCGCGGCTGGCATGGACGATTACCTCTGCAAGCCGCTGACAATGGAAGCCTTGTACACCATGCTTGCCGGCCAGTTGCCAC
>JBATJF010000239.1:0-3306 GCA_049668345.1 Gammaproteobacteria bacterium | reverse complement strand
CTTCCCCTGATTGAGTGGGTAACACATCAATTCAGACGAGACGAATTCCTCCTGATGGCAAGGTTGTTGGTCGTATGAATCCGGCCCTGCTCAATCAGACCTGTAGGGTCGAATTCATTCGACCATTGGCGGACCAGCAGGCGTGCCGCGGTGATATCCGTGAATAAAGGATGACGACCGCGGGTAATCGTGGTGATGCACCAGACCTGATGGTGCAGGGAATGACACTCCCTGCGCAATGCGTCACAGGTCATGGCGACGCCTTGTCTCCAGTGGCAGCAGGCTGTTGGCCGAATGAATTCGGCCCTACAACGTAATCTACCCACTCGATTCGGGGAAGAGCCGAAAAAATAAACGAAATAAACAATGCCAGGGCACACACATCCTGATATCAGGATGTGTGTGCCCTGAACAGAATTGTCATTGTCCGGCTACTAGAAAATGGCTCTTTCAATGAAGAGAATGACGACCGGAATCGTCGCCATGATGATCATCATGCCGGCGCAAACACCGGCGCAGATATTTCTTATCATAGAAATGCCCCCCATTTCTCGATCACCCGTCATCGGCCATATCACCTGATCCTTAAATCAACTGGTCAGGCTCGATTAGTTTGTCAAATAACCGGCGCCTGTCTGTTGTCGGTTTCAGGGTGCGCTGGCTTTGTGTGCTGCAACCCGTTGCTGTTCGGGCGCAGGGGTGAGGTAAGAAAATGTAACCAGTCCCTGTTGGGTGGTTAAATCTTGACCTTTAGCCGGTTATTGATATCGCGGTTTTGACGCACAGGTTCATTGCCTGCAAAATTTTGCGACGATTTGGCCAGCCTGTCGTAAAGAACAACGGTTACCGTTGCGGACAGGTTCATGCAGCCAGTGGTCGGCACATAGACGACTGCATCCGCCCTGTCGATCACGTCCTGGCTGATCGCACCATCTTCGGGGCCAAAGATATAAAAAGCATTGTGCGGGTGCTGATACCCGGGTAAGGGTGTAGCGTTCTCGGCAAATTCAACACACACGATTTCCATATCACCGGGCACATCATCAAGCAGGCATGTCACTCCGGACAGTGGGATATCCTGGCTTACCTTGCGACGCATATTCGGCGCATCCGGATTGCGCTGTACGGCGAGCGGGTAACGTGTCCCGGTGTAAAAAACGCTATCGGCGCGAAAGTTGCCGGCAGCACGCATGACCGCGCCCACATTGTCCGGACTTTTCGGGTTGATCAATCCAATGAAGACTCTGGAGGCTTTCATTTACTCGTGTATAAATACGGGCCGGAGAGTTTCTCGTTTGCCGGATGCGTTTGAATGCATTGTCGATGAAGTCGATGAACAGCCTGACCTTCGCCTGCCCGTAGCGGCGATCCTCGATAAACGGGGTCAGAGAATTAATTGTGCCCTGACCCCGATTGTCAGTGCTCTTCGTTCTCGAGCGCCCTTGCTGTTATCTGGTCGTACAGGTGGACCACCCGGGTGCAGAAATTATGCAGTTCCGGATGGCCTTCCGTCATCGGCAAGGTACGCGAGGCATCGTCAATGACTCTGCTGAGAAACTCGATGTCCGCATCGCTTAGCGCGCCGTTGTTGTCCACCTTTTCCTTGAGCGCAAGGAGCGTCGGGAGCCGCTGTGCCTCGAACCGTTTCAGGAGCGCCAGTATGATTCCCGCATCTCTTGCTGATAAACCAGACATAGTCTTTCCCCCCGCCGGATAGCCCTGCCATTTTCTTTTTGTAGTTCAGATGTTTGTTGATAGATTGATTTGAATTGCCCCATTTCACTGTCCTGTCATGCCCCGCCTGATTTATAGTTTAGCTCAGGGTGGGCTATATATATAACTAAACCAGTCGAGCGGGCGCTTGGTCCCGGTCAATAATAATTGGGGGTGTTCAATGAAGGATTTGGTGAGCCAGGTGCTTTCCGGCACATTCGGGTCAATGCGCCGGAAATTAGACGCAAGGGAGTCCGGTCGCAAGGAGTCGATACGCATAAAGGAAACCCTCGAAAGGGTGGTGGAGGGCGTCGATCCCACGATCCGGTACGTTCGCGGCTACCAGAGGAAACTGTACGACGCAATCGCAGCGTCGCTGGATTATACCAACCAGCTTATCGCGGAAATCCCCGGCGCCATAGGCGTCAGCCGGACGACCTTCGTCGCCGACCCGTATGTGAACGCCTACTTTGTAAATGTAAAGGATTTGCAGACAGTCTTCAGTCACAGCTCCGAAATACGGGAGTTCATGGAGGATTACCGCAGTTATGAAATGTCGCATTGCTATGCGCTCCTGTGTATGCACAAGTCGGAAAAAACGGTCCTGGGAGTGGAGCTTGACGGCGAGGTACTGAGACATGACGTTCCGCAGACTGCTGTCTGCTTTTCGGATCACCGGATCTATACACCTGCCCCGACCGAGGCCGAAACCCGGCAGGGCCTGAAGCAGTGTCTGTTTGAGGGGCTGGGTACAAATGCGCTTGGGCGTATCATGGCACTGAAGGTAAGAAACCACCGCCTGCAGCAGGAACGTCAGATGCTGAATACCAGGTTAAGGCGCCTCCAGCTAAAAAAAGGGGATACAGGCAAACACACTCCGGTTGATTCCAGTTCGGCGGGTGAGGCGGAAGCAATCAGGGGCAAGCTGAAAAAGGTTGAGGAAGCGCTCCTGAATTCCCGGCTGGTCGCGCCGGAAGAGTCGCTCAAACAGGTGTATGCCGTGTTCAATCGTCCGGATGATTACATCCGGATTCGAAAGACATCTCTCCGGCTGAACAAGATGGGCATCAAGATCGACGAGCATTCATCCCAGTCATGCAACAAGATCGACCTGACCGAAGTGATAATCGGTGAAGAGTTGCCACGCGTCGTGACGCTGGCGAAATTCCCGCGGGACGAACTGCTCCCCCCGACAGAATTTCTCGCGCAAAAAACCTTCTCATAATTCCTGTCACCCTCAACAAGAGGGGGCGGAGGGATTAATAAATTATCCCTCCGCCCCCTGTTGGCGGTATCAGAGCGCGTGTCAGAAATGACCACGCATCACAGCACCCAGCCACAACAGGCTGCTGCCGATGACGCCCGCCAGCGCAAGGTTCATCAGGGTGCGCCAGCCGTTATTGAGCGGTTGCAGTATTTCGAACTCCTTCAGATATATTGTTTCGCAGGCCCCGTTGCCTTTATCACTGCGGGTGGTGCTGGTGCCCCTGGAAAATCCCGCGTCATTGGAATAATTGACCAGCCAGCCCTGGATCCGGACCTGGTCGCCGATGCGCAGCTGTTTGATCTGTTTGCGCAGGCGGCTGTCGTCCG
>JBATJF010000238.1:0-4343 GCA_049668345.1 Gammaproteobacteria bacterium | reverse complement strand
ACTAGTTTACCCGATCGGGGCGGGCCCGCCTATTCCAGCAGACCGGCCATATGCCAATAGCCGGCTGGGCGCATACAGGTACGGTTTATCCAGCAGCAGCTGCGTCTTCAGCTGTCCGGCATGTGTCCAGTCCGCACCCCGTATGAACATCACGATGCAGGGAGCATACGGCTGCGCACCGGCCCTGGAGGCGGGAACGATCATACGGAACCACTGGCGTGGCGGCGGGCGGGCTAGATGCTGCCAAACACTTTTTTCAGCAGGTCCGTGGATCGGGCCAGCGGATTCTGGCGGATGCGTTTCTCTTCCTCGGCCACCATCAGGAACAGGCCGTCGAGGGTCTTTTCGGTGACGTAACCGTCCAGGTCGGTGGCATCGGATGACAACAGGCTGGTCATGCCGCCCGCCTTCGACATCATGTTCTTGTACGATGAGGTGACGCCGGTCGCCGCCGTAGCCTGCTCGACGATGGGTCGCATCTTTTCCGTCAGGGTGGCCGAGGTAGTCTTGCGGAAATACTGCGTCGCAGCATCATCCGGACCGCTCAGGATGCCGCGCGCATCCTCCAGCGTCATCTGCTGGATGGCATCACCGAACACGGCCGCCGCCTCCGGTACGGCACGCTCCGCGGCGTGGTTCATCGAGGCCACGAATTCGTCCGCGAGCTTGTCCTGGCGCAGGGTGCGCAGGGTTTTCTCCACCCAGGAAAGGCTCTTCGGCATCGGGATGCGCACACTGGCATTATCGAGGAAACCACCCTCCTTGCCGAGATTGTCCACCGCGTACTGCGTACCCTTGCCGAGCGCCTCCTTGAGACCGGAGATCATTTCGTCATTGGAGAGCGCGCTCATGGCGGCCGAGCTGTCCGGGGTCTGGCCTGACACGCTGCCCTTCAGCTTGTCGAGCATATCCGAGAGGCCGGCTTGCAGCGGATTGCTGGCGATCAGCACCGCAAGCAGCCCGGCTGGAATGAAAAAAGATTTGTTCATGATGAACCTCCGCGTAACGTCTTGTGCAGGTGAACTCCGCGATGTCAGGTGTAAATACGCAGTTCAACTTCCAGTACAGGCAATTTATGCCTTTGTTACCTGAACGAAAGGTAGCATAAAAGCCGGCGGGTGACATGACGGTCAGCCATGGCCCCGGAGCCCGCCCACGGCCAGTGATTGTCAGACGCGACGGGGAACCTGCGCCGTCAGGCCGGGCAGACGGTTATCGGTAATGAGAAAGTACGATGCAGCAGCCGGATTTCATGGCGCCCCTGATTCGCGCTTGTGTAGCATGGCGGACATGCGCCGTAAAAATAATCCCCCGGTCGTTTTCACGTACCGGAGGAATTTACGGAGACTGGAAATCTGTCGAATACCGTTCCGAAAAAATCCCCCCGGTCGATACCTGAGCCGGGGGCAATTTACGGAGACTTGTAACACTGTCAGGCCCGGCGACCCCTGCGGCGAGCCATGCCGACCAGGCCGAGCAAGCCGCTGCCCAGCAGCCAGACCGTCGCCGGCAGCGGTACCACGACGGCGCGTTCACCATAGAAATAGGCGCTGGTGATGGTTTTGCAGCGATGATCACCTTCATGATCGCCATCTTCACCCATACCGCATTCACCGGAAATGTATTCGAAACCGGCGACATGTGCTGCGAAGCCGGCAAGCACATCATCCAGTTCAAGACCAAGCACGGCAAAATGCAGCGGGTCCTGACGACTGCTGCCGGTGCCCAGCAGGCGCACATCGAATTTCCCGTCCATGCCGTCCATCTTCCCGCCCGTGCCAAGCTGCACTTTCCAGCCATCGGGCAGGATGAAGCTATCGGCCGTCAACAGGCTGTCGAGGGCGCAATACCGCTCTTCGCCGTCCTTGCGCTCGCCTCGGCCGAAATGACTCTCGTGGCCCTTGTGCTCACCACGCCCGAAATGCTCTTCCGGGTCGTCAAAGCCGCGTCGTTCGCGCGCCATTTCATTGCCCGGATAGCCGCCGCCTTCCCGGCCGTGATCACGTCGTGGTTTCAACAGGTCACCGGCGATATTAAAGGCAAATTTCTGGATACCGAAGTTTTCACCGGCAAGTTCTGCCAGTGGTGACTGAATATCAACCCAGAAATCGAGACGGCCTTCCACGTTATCCGAGATGGTAACGGTGAGGTAGTCAATATTGTCAGGCAGTGCATTGGATTGATCCAGCACAAAGCTGACAGACGCCGCATGGATTCCCTGGGACACTACCAGCAGGGATGCAGCGAGAAAAGCCATGACATGTGTTCTGTAATTCATTGTGTATGTCCCGCCAATTTCGGTTGTTAATATTAGGGTATCGAACCGGGTTACCGATTCTTTATTGAGTGCAGCAAGCGCATCCTGCCGGCGCCCTCATCCGGTGAATTCGCCGCTTCGGCAGCATCCGTGCCGTATACTTCGCGCAGGGTATTGATCAGGCCCTTGTAACTGGAAAAGGGTTTGCCGTTATCCTGCACGCCAACGCGCTCGACCAGGCCCGCGATCTCGTCCGGCTGGCCGTTATCCAGGGTGATGTGCCGGTAAACCCTGATGATGAAGCAATCCATAGTCATACCTGTTATTAGAGTGAGTTGCTGTGGTCTTGCGTGATCAGGCTTCACCCTAACCGGCGCCGGCTTACAAATAACTTACAGATTCGCAAATCCGGCACGATGGATTCACAGGTCGTTGACGAAACCGGGGCAGACATACCCCTCCCGGATCAATCAGGGGTTCAGGCGTGCGGGGAGGGAGTTTTGTATATCAAGCGGAACGCCAGGCACGGGCCTGGTGGCCGTGTGCATCGGCCGCTGGAGGAAGGATACAGGGGTTGCCCGTTCAGGCGCGCTTTGCTTGGCGTGTCAGCAGGGTTTGATAGAGTTGCGTGGTTTGTTCGGTTGGCTGCAGGCCCAGGATGACGGACAGCACATGCCGGCACTGCCGGTAGGTGGCAATCGCCTCCGGCTCCCTGCCGGTTTCCAGCAGGCACTGCATAAGGCGCTGGTAGAAGGTCTCGATCAGGTCGTCGACCTCGATACCCTTGCGGTAGCATTCGATGGCCCTGTGCATATAGCCGCGGGATTCCCAGTAGCGGCCGAAATCGAGCAAGCCATGAACATACTTGCTGCGCAGACGCTCCTGCATCGAGACACTCCAGCATGCCGCGTCATCGCGTGACAGGAAATGCCCCTGGTACATGCGCAGTACATGGCATGACAGCGCGTCGAAACGGGCCGTATCCGCGGAGCCCGGCAATGTCATGAGCCGGCGCAGCTCGGCGAGGTGCCGCTCGAAGTCCCAGGCATCAACCCAGACTTCCGCGCTGTTGAGGGTCAGACGGCCGTCTTCCAGCAGCAGGGCCCCGTCGTCACCGAGGAACTTGCGCAGCCGGTGCAGGGTGATTTCGAAAGATTGCTGGGCCAGGTCGCCGTCCTTGTCGGGCCAGAGGGTGGCGGCGATGCTGCCAGCGCCGACCTGTCGGCCGCCACTGGCAATCAGCACCTTGAGCAGCAGCAGCGGCTTGCCGGGTGCCTTGCGAGCATAGCGCAGCGGCATGCCGTCCTTCACCAGCGAAAAACGTCCCAGGGTGTAGATGCGCAACGGCAGCTCAGCCGCGTCAAACGGCTCGCCGACCAGCACGGAATTCTCCGCTGGCGCTGTTTCACCCGATGAACGCTGTCTGTTCATTGCCTGCCAAGCGACTGCCCAACTAGGGTATTTTTTGCAATAATTACGCCACCATCGTTATATCGTTGATATACATTTGTTAATTGGCACAATCCAGCCTGCCAGTGACCCGCGACTGTAAAATACAATGACACCTCTGACGAAGTACCAACCAGTCATATGATCGATATTTCCTTACAAGTCAATATCTTGAGAAAACACAACAGGAAAAGTGAGGAAGCATACGATTTCTTACACTTTTTACCCATGACGGACAGCGGATGCCGCCATGACAGCCCGGTCAC
Source organism: Gammaproteobacteria bacterium (assembly GCA_049668345.1). Classification (GTDB taxonomy): domain Bacteria; phylum Pseudomonadota; class Gammaproteobacteria; order UBA9214; family UBA9214; genus UBA9214. The sequence continues at coordinate 371 of JBATJF010000238.1, read as the reverse complement.
CAGCGGCAGCAGCCGTCACTCGGCGGGCTTTACCAGCAGGCTGTCGATCCCCTGCGACTTCAGCCTGGAACGCACCGCCTCGGTGGCCGCCACCTCCTTATAAGGCCCGATCCGCACGCGGTGCCAGGTCTCCCGGTTGGCGAGTTCGATGGCCTCGATGCTGGCCGGCAGCTGCAGTGCCTCGAGGCGGGTCCTGAATCGTGCCGCGGAATCCGCGGCACGAAACGCACCGACCTGCAGATAGTAGCCTTCTGGCGGCGCAACAGGCGTATCGGGCGTTTTCACGGCGTCATGTTCGGCGGACGGCGCCGCGATGCTTGCCGGCGCGGGTACGCCGGCCGGAGCCGCGGTTGCTCGCGAGTCCATCGCCT
>JBATJF010000237.1:0-3910 GCA_049668345.1 Gammaproteobacteria bacterium | reverse complement strand
ACATCATCGTTGCCATCAACCGCCAGGCGTTGACTGCCATGTCGGACGTGCCCGGGGCCCTGCAGCGTGCACCGGGCAGCCTGCAACTGAATATCCGGCGTGGCACGGCGGTGTTGTCGATCTACATCCGGGACTGAACTGATCAATGCGCCAGGGGGTCAGACTCGATTGATTTGTAGCTACCGGCAATATCCGGGGGATGATAGTTGAATCGATCGAGTCCGACCCCATTGATCCGGAAACGAAGGAGAGTCTTGTCATGAACAGGCTGGTGTTGCGTTCCCTACTGTTGTTGTTCCTGCTGTCTGCCGGCCAGGCCTACGCACTCGATGGCGCAATCGAGAACCTGCGCGAGACCGGCAAGGCGTTCGCCTCGGTCGCCCGCGAGGTTTCGCCGTCGGTGGTCTTCATCCAGGTCGAGAAGAAGTCCGAGGTGGCGACGGGTGAACTCGCCGTACCGTTCGGCGGTCAGGAATGGCCGTTTGGCGATGACCTGTTCAAGCGCTTTTTCGGCGACCAGTTTCCCGGCGGTATCCCCCGCTCTGGCAAACCGCGTGGCGAACAGCGTACCGTCGGCCAGGGCTCCGGTTTCGTGTTCGCTGCCCGCGACGGCCTGCTCTCCGATACGACCTACATCATGACCAACAACCACGTGGTCGAGGATGCGGACAGCATCCGCGTGAAGTTCCAGGACGGACGCGAATTCGATGCCACGGTCAAGGGCCACGATCCGCAGTCCGACGTTGCCGTCATCCAGATCAAGGCCGGTGGGCTGCCCGCCCTGCGGCTGGCCGATTCATCCGCGCTGGAAGTCGGCGAGTGGGTGGTGGCCATCGGCAACCCCTTCGGCCTGAGCAACACCCTCACCGTCGGCGTGGTCAGTGCCACGGGCCGCACCAGTGTCGGCATCAATGATTACGAGGATTTCATCCAGACCGATGCCGCCATCAACCCGGGCAACTCCGGCGGGCCGCTGGTCAATCTCGACGGCGCGGTGGTGGGCATGAATACCGCCATCTTCAGCCGCAGCGGCGGTTACATGGGCGTGGGTTTCGCCATCCCGGTCAACCTGGCCGGCGCCATCGCGAACCAGCTGATCGAGTCCGGCGAGGTGACGCGCGGCTACCTGGGCATCTCGATCCAGCAACTGACGCCCGACCTGGCCGAGTCGTTTGCCATCGAAAAGGGCAAGGGCGTACTGGTGGCACAGGTGACCGAAGGCTCGCCGGCGGACCAGGCCGGCCTGCGCCAGGGTGATGTGATCGTGGCCTACAACGACAGGCCGGTAACCGAGATGGGCAGTTTCCGTAACCTGGTGGCGCTGACCCCGCCGGGCAGCCGCGGGAAGCTGACCGTGTTGCGCAATGGCCGGCAGGAAACGCTGTCGGTGACCATCGGCAGGCTTGTCGAGGACGCCAGGGTCGCACGGAGTCCGGCACAGAGTGCGGACGAGCTCGGCCTGACCGTGCAGAGCCTGACGCCGCAGCTGGCCGGGCAATACGACGCCACGCCGGGCGAAGGCGTGGTGGTAACGGCGGTGCAGGCCGGCTCCCTGGCAGCCCGCGCCGGCATCGAAACCGGCAGCATCATCCTGCGCGTGAACCGCCAGGACGTGCAGAGCGCCGCGGAATTCGGCAAGGCGCTCGAGGAGGGCAAGGCCTTGCAGCGCGTGCTGTTGCTGGTGCGCAAGGGCGACGTGCAGCGCTATATCGCGCTGCGCTGGTAAACTGCACGGCTATGGAGTTCAGGGACTACTACCGGATCATGGGCGTGGCGCGCGACGCCACCCAGGACGAGATCAAGCGCGCCTACCGCAAGCTGGCGCGCAAGTATCACCCGGATGTCAGCAAGGAGCCGGATGCGGAGGTGCGCTTCAAGGAGGTCGGCGAGGCCTACGAGGTGCTCAAGGACCCCGAGAAGCGCGCCGCCTATGACCAGCTCGGGGCCAACTGGAAGGCCGGGCAGGACTTCAAGCCGCCGCCCGACTGGGACCAGGGCTTCGAGTTTCATGGCGGCGGTTTCACGGGCGCCGATGCCGCCGGCTTCAGCGATTTCTTCGAAAGCCTGTTCGGCCGCGACTTCGCCGCCGGGGCGCGGGCGCATGCCGGCGGCTATCACGCGCGGGGCGAGGACACCCATGCCCGGGTGATGATCGACCTGGAGGATGCCTACCAGGGTGCGACCCGTGCCCTGACCCTGAAACACACCGAACTGGGCGCCGACGGCCGGCCGCACCTCCGCGAGCGCACGCTCAACGTGCGTATTCCCAAAGGTGTCAGCCAGCACCAGCACATCCGCCTGGCCGGGCAGGGCGGGGCGGGCGTCGGCAAGGGAGGGGCGGGGGATCTCTATCTCGAGGTTGAATTCCGGCCGCATCCGTTCTATCACGTCGAGGGCAGGGACGTGTTCCTGGACCTGCCGGTGGCACCCTGGGAGGCGGCGCTGGGTGCTACGGTCAAGGCCCCCACACCCAACGGCGCGGTGGACCTGAAGATACCCGCCGGTTCCGCGAGCGGCCGCAAGTTGCGGCTCAAGGGGCGTGGTATCCCGGGGCAGTCGCCGGGTGATCTCTACGTGGTGCTGCAGATCGCCCTGCCGCCGGCCGGGACGGAGGAGGCCCGCGCCGCCTGGCGCGAGCTGGAAAAACAACTGCACTTCAACCCGCGTGCACGCCTGGGGGTTTAACCGATCATGACTGACGAGCTGCTGTCATTGTTGTCCGGGGACATACTGGAAGAGAGCGTGGAGCTGAGCCTGGGCGAGCTGTGCCGCACCTGCCGGCTGCCCGCCGAGCAGGTGATCGAACTCGTCGAGGAAGGCGTGGTCGAGCCGCTCGGTCGCGAACCGTCACAGTGGCGCTTCCGTGGCGTCAGTGTGCGCCGGGTACGCTGTGCACTGCGCCTGGAGCGCGACCTCGGCGTCAACGCCGCCGGCGCGGCACTGGCGCTGGACCTGCTCGAGGAGCTGCAGGCCATGCGTGTGCGCCTGCGGCGGTACGGTGACTGACGTGGGAGTCACTCTGACCCCGATCCTGTCCGGTGACGCCGGCCCGTATCCTGTCTAGACGCAGCCGGTGGGCTTGGGCAGTCCGCCGTACTTGGTGATCGGCTTCATGGGGCCGGTCATCCACATCTTGAACATCTCTTTCTGGTCTGCACCGAGGTACTTGGAAAACTTGCGGATGGGTGGCACCACGGCGTGTTCCTCGTAGTACTCGCGTGCCTTCAGTATCTGCTGCCATTTGACATCATCCAGTTCCATGCCATCGGCCTCGGCCATGGCGCGTGCGATCTCCGGTGTCCAGGCGTCGCTGTTGACCAGGTAACCGTCACCGTCGCGTTCGGGTATATCCATTACTTGACCTCTTCATAAAGTTGATAGTGGTTATTTGACCGGTGTGCATGTCGTTTGTTTACAAACGCACGCGGCGCCGGGCAGCGCCAGAGCGGGTGAAGCCTGCGCAGTCCCGCAGCCAAAGTCAATTACCAGGCTGTCCGGTGCGTGCGCCATCATTCAGGGTTGGTCCCGGCCCGATGGGCCGTTCCCGCCGCTTGCGGATGTGCGGCCAGGCGTGCAACAGGGTGTCTGGCAGTGCCCTGGTTATATCCCGACCAGGCGCTTGAAATAAATTTTAAAGGGCCCATAATCCGGAATACCTGAGTATTCTAGTCAGGTATTATTCGAGGAGCAAGCGGAATATGCGTGCTACAGAAAAAACGGTAAGCGAACTGGTCGGCAAGGGTTATCAGCACGGTTTCGTTACCGATATCGAGGCGGATACGGTGGCGCCGGGTCTCAGCGAGGAGACTATACGCCTGATCTCCGCACGCAAGCAGGAACCGGAATGGCTGCTGGAGGCGCGGCTCAAGGCCTACCGCCACTGGCTGACCCTGACCGAGCCGACATGGGC
>JBATJF010000236.1:0-1908 GCA_049668345.1 Gammaproteobacteria bacterium | reverse complement strand
TCAGGTAAATAATCAGAAAAATACAGTAACTATATAATATTATTGTTATTCATTCAGTTTTCAGGAAACATCCGGTTTGCATTCAACCTGCTGCGCCGGCGCGGTCCGGCTGCCTGAGAATGACCAGGCTTGACCCGGGGGGTGGTCGGCTGGTCTGGAAATCGTGTAATGTGAATCCGTCCGTCCTGTTCTGAACGACGGATTATCAGGGGCGTGTTGCGGATACCGTTACCGTCATCTATCCGCGAGTCATGTTCCGGTCTGAAGCCAGCACAACCGTTGTGAGCGAGTAGTTATGGAACAGAAAGTCTCGTTCGATGCCGACCTGATCAGGCGTTATGACTACGCCGGCCCGCGTTACACCTCCTATCCCACGGCGGTGCAGTTTCACGAGGGTTTCACCGAGGCCGAATACCGGACTCACGCCCTGGCCACCAATGACAGCGGCCGGCCCCTGTCGCTGTATTTTCATATACCGATCTGCGCGCGCCTGTGCTTTTACTGCGCCTGCAACAAGGTGGTGACCAAGAACCGGGCGCATGCGCTGCCCTATTTGCAGGACCTGCACCGGGAAATCGCCATGCAGGGCGAGCTGTTCGATAATGACCGTCGTGTCGACCAGCTGCACTGGGGCGGGGGTACGCCGACGTTCCTGAGCCACGAACAGATGACCGGGCTCATGCAGGTGACGGCCAGGCATTTCAATCTGCGCGACGATGATACCGGCGAGTATTCAATAGAGGTGGATCCCAGGGAGGCCGATGCGGAGACCATTGCGCTGCTGCGCGGTATCGGTTTCAACCGCATCAGCCTGGGTGTACAGGATCTCGAGGAGCGAGTGCAGCGGGCGGTCAACCGGCTGCAGCCCGAGGAACAGACGCTCGCTATCATGGACGCGGCGCGCACACACGGTTTCAAGTCCATCAATACCGACCTGATCTACGGCCTGCCGTTCCAGACCGTGGATTCCTTTGCACGGACGCTGGATCGTGTGATCGAGTTCGGGCCGGATCGGCTGTCCGTCTTCAACTATGCGCATATGCCGCACCTGTTCAAGCCGCAGCGGCGCATCATCGAGACGGACCTGCCGTCGCCTGCCGAGAAGCTGGAGATACTCCAGCTCACCATCGAACGCCTGACCGGCGCGGGGTACGTCTATATCGGTATGGATCATTTCGCCAGGCCCGATGACGAACTGGCCCGGGCCCAGCAGGAGGGCAGGCTGTACCGGAATTTCCAGGGCTATTCGACCCATGCCGGGTGTGACCTGGTCGCCATGGGCATCACCTCGATAGGCAGTGTCGGCAATACCTATGCGCAGAATGTGAAAACCCTGGAGGCGTATCACGAACGCATCGACAGCGGGCACCTGCCGGTGTACCGGGGCGTGGTGCTCAGTGCGGACGATGTCCTGAGAAGGAATGTCATCACTGACCTTATTTGTCATTTTTACCTGGATATACACGTCATCGAGGAAAAATATCAAATCGCGTTCAACGACTATTTCAGCAGCGTGATCGGGCAGCTCGAGGCCATGCAGGATGACGGCCTGCTGACCGTCGACGCACAGGCGATCAGGGTGCTGCCGGCCGGACGCCTCTTGATCAGGAATATCTGCATGGTCTTCGACAGCTACCTGCAGGGCCGGCCGGAGAAAAAAGCCTTCTCCAGGGTGATCTAGTCCGCATTTCCTGCCGGGACAGGCGCTGCAAAATATACCCGCTGTCCCTTGCCGTGTTCGTGTCACTTTCAAGGATGTGTCTATTATTTCCTGTAGGAGCGCATCTCATGCGCGATAGATAATGGCCACGGAATCCACGGAAGCACACGGAAAAATTAACCAGCCGCCGGGCATAGGGTGCGTTTTACGCACCGGCAACGGTGCACAGAGTGCACCCTACACCCTCT
>JBATJF010000235.1:0-4030 GCA_049668345.1 Gammaproteobacteria bacterium | reverse complement strand
GTGCAGCTGCTGTGCGGCGGCCAGCCCTGGCTATACGCGCGTACCGTGATCCCGGTGCGCTCGCTGCGCGGGCGGCTCAAGCACCTGGCGCATCTCGGCACGCGTCCGCTGGGCGGCGTGCTGTTCGCCGACCCGGGCATGCACCGCGGCGTGGTGGAACTGGCCTGCATCCAGCCCGGGCAGGCGCTGTATACTGCCGCTACTGCGGACCTGGGTACGCGTCCGCCGGCTGTCTGGGGGCGGCGCTCGGTGTTCACCATCACCCGCAAGCCGCTGCTGGTCAGCGAGGTGTTCCTGCCCGGGTTTCCGGCAGGCACCGCCGCACGGCGGATGTGGAAAAGCCGCTAGAGCGGACAACCGACGACACACGAGAGGACGATGAAAGGCCGGTTGCGAGACTACATATCCCTGATGCGGCTCGACAAGCCGATCGGTATCTTCCTGCTGCTGTGGCCGGCGCTGTGGGCGCTGCTGGTCGCGGGGCAGGGCCGGCCCGACACGCAGATCGTGGTGGTGTTCGTGCTGGGTGTGGTGCTGATGCGCTCGGCGGGCTGCGTGATCAACGATTACGCCGACCGTGACTACGACCGCTACGTCTCGCGTACCAGTGACCGCCCGCTGACGTCCGGTCGCATCTCGCCGCGCGCGGCGCTGGTGCTGTTCGCTGTGCTCTGCCTGCTGGCTCTCGGCCTGGTGCTGCTGCTCAACACCCTGACCCTCGTGCTGTCGGTGGGCGGCGTGCTGCTGGCTGTCATCTATCCCTTCATGAAACGCGTGACGCACCTGCCGCAGGTAGTGCTGGGTGCGGCCTTTGGCTGGGCCGTACCCATGGCCTTCGCCGCGCAGACCGGCACGGTACCGCAGCTGGGCTGGCTGATGTTCACGGCCACGGTGCTGTGGGCGACGGTCTACGACACCATGTATGCCATGGTCGACCGCCAGGACGATATCGCGCTGGGTCTCAAGTCCACCGCCATCCTGTTCGGCGAGGCCGACCGCATGATCATCGGTATCCTGCAGGTCATGGTGCTGGTAAGTCTGGTCATGATCGGCTTCCAGGCCAGGCTGGGCCTTATCTACTACACCGGGGTCGCGGTTGGCGGTGCGCTGTTCGTCTACCAGCAGCGCCTCATCCGTTTTCGCGAGCGCGACGACTGTTTCCGCGCCTTCCTCAACAATAACTGGTTCGGCATGGCCGTGTTTCTCGGCATCCTGCTCGAGTACGTGGCCACCTGACCGGCTAGTGCGCGGCACGCGCGATCACCCACACCTCCACCCGCTCCGCCCCGGCCTGTTTCAGCACCCGGGCCAGTTCACCGGCCGTGTGGCCGGTGGTCATGACGTCATCGACAATGGCGACGTGCGCGGCCGGCGTGCCCTGGATGGCGAAGGCGTTGCGCAGGTTGAGGCGGCGTGCCGTGGGGCTGAGCAGCGATTGCGGCTGCGTCGCACGCCGGCGCATGCACAGCCGTTGCGCCACCGGGAGCGCGAGTCGGGCGCCGAGCCGCGTGGCCAGCAGCCCGGCCTGGTTGAATCCGCGCTCGCACAGACGGGTGCGGTGCAGCGGTATGGCCAGCAGCGCTTCCGGCAACGCTTCCGTGCGGGACGCGATACGTTCGGCCAGCATTCCGGCCAGTAGCGGGGCGATGGCCAGCTCGCTGGCAAACTTCAGTCGTTTCAACAGGTAATCGACTGGCGGCTGGTAGTGAAACAGGGCCGTGGTGGCGTCGAAGGCGGGTGGCTTGCGCTGGCAGCGCCCGCAGCGGGCAGCCGTCATTCCGGGGTGCGCGCATTGCAGGCAGCCGGCGGTATGCCAGGGCAGCTCCCGTTCGCAGGCCCTGCAGAGCCGGAAGGCCGCCGCGGCCGGGTCGCCGCACAGCCGGCAGCGTGGCGGGAAGAGCAGGGTTTGCAGCCGGGCGGTCCAGTGGTAAACCGTCATGGCGTATTCCGGTTGACAGGACGTCGGATCGGTTCCATAGTCGAGCCCCTTGTTTGTCTGCATCATGTTGAAATGTATGAATAAGCCATCTGCCTGTCTGTCGGAGAAATCCGCTTTCGCTGTCCGCAACGACTGGTCGCGCGCCGAGGTGCGCGCGTTGTTCGAATTGCCGTTCAACGCGTTGCTGTTCCAGGCCCACAGCGCCCATCGCGCGCATTTCGATCCCAACGCGGTACAGGTCAGCACGCTGCTGAGCATCAAGACCGGCGGCTGTCCGGAGGATTGCAGTTACTGCCCGCAGAGCGTGCACCACGACACCGGCCTGGAGGCCGAGCGCCTGATGGACGTCGAGGCAGTGGTGACGGCGGCACGGCGCGCCAGGGCGGCGGGCGCCACGCGCTTCTGCATGGGCGCGGCGTGGCGCAACCCGAAGGGCAGGAACTTCGAGCGCGTACTGGAGATGGTCGGGCGCGTGCGCGCCGAGGGTCTGGAGACCTGCGCGACACTGGGTATGCTGGACGAGGAACAGGCCGGCGCGCTGAAGCAGGCCGGGCTGGACTACTACAACCACAATCTCGACACCTCGCCGGAGTTCTACGGCGAGATCATCACCACCCGGACTTACGATGACCGGCTCGACACCCTGGCACATGTGCGCGAGGCCGGCATCAATGTCTGCTGCGGCGGCATCGTCGGGCTGGGCGAGGGGCGCGAGGACCGCGTGTCGATGCTGTGTGAACTGGCCAACCTGCCCGAACATCCGGGCAGCGTGCCGATCAACCGGCTGGTGAAAGTGGAGGGTACGCCGCTGGACGAACAGCCCGACATCGAGCCGCTGGAATTCGTGCGTACCCTCGCGGTGGCGCGCATCCTGATGCCGGCCTCGTATGTGCGGCTGTCGGCGGGGCGCACGGACATGAGCGACGAGTTGCAGGCGCTGTGTTTCTTCGCCGGCGCCAACTCGATTTTCTACGGCGAGAAGCTGCTCACCACCGGCAACCCGGACACCGCCCGGGACGACGCCCTGTTCGCGAAACTGGGTCTGCGCCCGGCGTAGCCAACCGGGTGGAAATATTTCCTGTCATAAAATATTGATGCTAACTACAATTATAAAGTAAGCATTTATAATAAATATATCATATGGTTGGTGTCAGAAAGTGGGTGATTCTCTTTTTTTAAGCCAGGCTAAAAAATTTCTGCGACGAAACGGAAAAAGGGACCTGACCTCTTTAATTGTATGAGAGACCTCGCCACCGCACTCATCCAGCGCAAACAGGACAAGCTGTACCGCCAGCGCGAAACCGTTGATGGACCGCAGGGTGTGGAACTCGACATCGCCGGCCGGCGCGTGCTGTCGTTCTGCAGCAATGACTACCTCGGCCTGGCGAACCACCCCGAGGTGGTGGCGGCCTTTCACCAGGGGCTGGACGACTATGGTGCCGGCAGCGGTGCTGCACACCTGGTAAGCGGGCACAGCAGCGCACATCACCGTCTGGAGGAGGCGCTGGCGGACTTTGTCGAGCGGCCGCGCGCGCTGCTGTTCTCGACCGGCTACATGGCCAACCTCGGTGTCATGGCGGCCTTGCTGGGACACGGCGACCGCGTGTTCGAGGATCACGCCAACCATGCCTCGCTGCTGGACGGTGCGCGTCTGAGCGGTGCCAGGCTGGTGCGTTACCACCACGCCGACGCCAGCGACCTTGAGGCACGCCTGCAGTCGGCGCCGCCGGGCGAATACCTGGTGGCGACCGACGGCGTGTTCAGCATGGACGGTGACCTCGCGCCGCTCGCGGACCTGGCCGCGGCCAGTACGCGCCACGGGGCCTGGTACATGGTCGATGACGCACACGGTCTCGGTGTGCTGGGCCGCAGCGGGCGCGGCTCGGTGCAGGCCGCCGGGCTGGACAGTGCGCAGGTGCCGGTGCTGATGGGCACACTGGGGAAGGCCTTCGGCACCTTCGGTGCGTTCGTCGCCGGCAGCGAGGAACTGGTCGAGACACTCATCCAGCAGGCGCGCACCTATATCTATACCACCGCGCCACCGCCGGCGCTGGCCTGTGCCACTTTGGCCGCGCTCGCGCGCGTGCATGA
>JBATJF010000234.1:0-2585 GCA_049668345.1 Gammaproteobacteria bacterium | reverse complement strand
GCTTCGGCTTCATCCTGGAATCCAGCGGCTTCGGGGATTCTCGCAGGCTGGCCGCCCAGTTCTACTTCAGTGAACTGCGCGTCCTGAAGGTGATGTTCACCGCCATCGTGGTCGCCATGCTGCTGGTGTTCTGGGCCACCGCACTGGGACTGCTGGATTACGATGATCTCATGGTCAAGCAAACCTGGCTGTGGCCCGGCATCGTCGGCGGTCTGATTATGGGCGTGGGATTCATTCTGGGCGGTTATTGTCCCGGTACCTCGCTGGTGAGTGTGGCGACGCTGAAGGTGGACGGCATGTTCTTCCTGCTGGGCCTTGTCGTCGGAGTGCTCGCCTTCGGCGAGAGCGTGGGCTACATCAACGATTTCTGGAACTCCAGCTATATGGGGCGCTTCACCCTGCCGGAACTGTTCGGCCTCGATACCGGCCTGGTGGCGGTGCTGGTGGTCTGTCTGGCCATCGCCATGTTCCTGGGATTCGGCTGGATCCAGCGCCTGATCTACGGTCGGGGGGACCCGGAATGAACGCCCGGTTCAACCCGCGTACGCTTGGCGCTGCCTTCCTGCTCGCGGCCGCTGCGGCACTGGCACTGCATGGCCAGCCCGACCTGGACCAGAAGTGGGCGTTCATGGCACCGGAGTACGGCTCCCGACTGGAATATCGCGAGGTCTACATCGACCCGGCCGAACTGCTGCACCTGATGAACGACGACTATGTCGAACTGGTCATTTACGACGTGCGCGACGAACGTGACTGGAACATGTTTCACCTGGTGGATGCCGAGCGTATCGCCCTGGACGACCTGCCGGGACAACGCGAACGGTTACGCGCGCTGTCGGAGCTGGGTGTGGTCGTGGTTGTCAGCAACGACGAAATGCGCGCCATGGAAGCCTGGAAACGCCTGATGGCACTGGCCAAACCGAATGTCTATATCCTCGAGGGCGGCATCAATCACTGGCTCAACGTCTACGGCGTGGTGGACGATGAACACGGAGGTCACGGTGCCGCCAGTCTGGCAAAGCCGGACGATACCCTGCGGCATCCGTTCAAGCTGGCGCTGGGCGCCCGGCACGCCGCGGCACGGCCGGATGAACACCATTTACCGCCGCGCGAATACACGGAAAAGGTACGGCTGCTGAAAAAAATCGCCAAGGCCGGCGGCTGCGACTAGACGGGCACACGGGAGATCCGCATCACCATGAACATGAAACGCCTGCTGGTAATTTGCCTGCTGGCCTGCAGCGCAATGGCATACGGTGCCGAAGAGGGCGTTGTCGACCAGAACCCCTGCAAGGGCATGGCCGATGGCGAAGTCATGGGTGTGGAGGTGTGCAATGAATGCCACGAGGACAAGGTCGCCGGCATGCGCATGAACGCGCATGGCCAGCCGGCGGATGCCCGGGCACCCTTTGCCGGCAACGGCTGCGAAACCTGCCATGGACCGGGCACCACCCATTTCGACGTGGAAGGCAATTGCATTATCAGCCTGCGCGGCAAATTCGGCGAATCCGTGGAAATGCGCAACGACATCTGCCTGGGCTGCCACAGCGACGAGAAGATGCACTGGCCCGGCAGCACCCACGAGAGCGAGGACCTCGCCTGCACCAGCTGCCACGGCATTCACACCGCTAGCGGCGTACTGGAACGCACCACCCAGGGCGAGGTGTGCTACCGGTGCCACAAGGACATCCGGGCGCAAAGCTTCCGGCCATCCACGCACCCGATCCGGGACGGCAAGGTGGTGTGCAGTGACTGCCACGACCCGCACGGCTCCGTGGCACCGGCCGCGCTGAACGAGCCGGGCATCAACGAAACCTGCTACCGCTGCCACGCCGAGAAGCGCGGTCCGTTCCTGTGGGAGCATTTCCCCGTCACCGAGGACTGCACCCTGTGCCACCAGGCGCACGGCTCCGTCCACGAGAACCTGCTGACCCGGCAACGCCCGCAGCTCTGTCAGCAATGCCACCAGACCGAAAGCACAGGCCAGGGCCGTCAGCATGTCCGCCGCTTCCTGGATTTTGACAACCCCGCCGACATCAGGCGCAACCGTTTCATTGTCGGCGAAAGCTGCTCGAACTGTCATTCACAGGTCCATGGATCCAACCATCCGTCCGGGGCGTTCCTGTTGCGCTAGACATCAACGCAAATCGTTACCAGGTAACCGGCTATGCACATAAAATCATCCATTGCGTCAATCAGTCTGCTGTTCATGACCCTGAACCCGGTGACCGGGCTCGCCCGGGACGAGGCCGGGGAGGAAGAGGTTTACATTCCCCCGCTGTACAGTTCGGTAGAGCTCGGTATCGGCTACAGCAGCGACGATGCCTTCCGCTTCGGCCGCTACAGCGGTCTGACCGACCAGGGTCCGTACCTGCTCGGTGACCTTGATGCCTACAGCTACGCGGAAGACGGTCGTTTCTGGCGCGCCCGTGGCACCAACCTGGGTCTGGACTCGCGCTACCTGCGCCTGGAGGGCGGCCAGCAGGGGCAGCAGCAGTACTTCATCGAGTATGACCGCCTGCCCAACAACGAGAACGACACTGCGCGTACCCCGTTCCTGGGCACCGGCACGGGCACATTGACGC